>NZ_CALPCU010000029.1:0-23543 GCF_943193085.1 Vermiculatibacterium agrestimuris
AAGACCGCCACCGTTTCCGGTGGCGGTCTTTGCGTTTATTCACGGCCCGGCGTCAGCCGGCCCAGCAGCGTCTCGAACTGGACGCCCTCCTCGACGGGTGTGCCCAGCTCCAGGGTGTACCGGGCACACGCCCCCACGAAGTCCACTGCCAGGGCCGCCGCCTCCTTCAGGCTCCTGCCCGTAAGCAGCCCTCCCAGGGTCACCGTGGAAAAAAGATCCCCGGTGCCGGGGAATTGGGCGGGGGCCTCATGAACGGCGGTCATGGAAAACTCGCCCCGCTCCCGGTCAAAGCAGGCCGCGCCCACCCTGTCCTGGGCCGGGTGGACGCCGGTGATGATCACCGACCGCCGCCCCTCGCCGCTCAGCCGTTCCAGCCACTCCCTTATCCCCGCCTCGCCGCGGGGCACATGCTCGTAGGGCTCGTCCAGCAGGATGGCGGCCTCAGTAAAGTTGGGGGTGATGACGTCCGCCATCGCCGCCAGGGACTTCATGGCCCGGCACATGGCAGGGGTGTAGGTGCGGTAGGGCTTGCCCCAGTCCCCCATGACGGGATCCACCATCACAAGGGTATCCTTTCCCCGGAACCGCCGCAATAGATCCCCCAATACGCCGATCTGCCGCTCCGAGCCCACAAAGCCGCTGTAAAGGGCGTCAAAGCGCACCCCCAGCTCCTCCCAGTGGCCGGCCGAGCCCTCCATCTCCCCCGTCAGGTCCCGAAACACGAATTTGTCTGTGGGCGGAAAGATGGTGGAGGCTGACAAATAGGCCGTGGGCAGAGCAGAGCACCAGCAGCCCATGGCGGAGAGCACCGGAAGCACTATCGCCAGGGAGCACCGGCCCATGCCGGACAGGTCGTGGACGGCGGCCACATGCGGAGCTTTTTTCCCTTGTGCCATCATAAGCACCCCCCAAATGCCTTTTCCCCATTATAATCTTTTGCCCCAAAGAAGGCAATGATTGACGCAAAAGATTTTGTTTGCTATACTGATTATCGTATGCGGGATTGTTGGAATTGGCAGACAAGACGGATTTAGGTTCCGTTGCCGCAAGGCGTGAGGGTTCAAATCCCTCATCCCGCACCAACGTTCCTCTACAGTTGAACCGCCCCAGGTCTTGTTATCCACAAGACCTGGGGCGGTCGGTTTTTCTGTTCCTATCGCAGCTTAAAGGGCGCGGCCTTCAAGGCTCCGCCCCCTCCTCTTCGGGCCGTTCTTCCCCGTTTTCATCCCTCTGCTCCTCCGCCTGCTTCCGCCCTGACCGGCGGCGGCGCAGCTTTTCCATAATAAGGCAGAGGATAATACTCAGCTGGTAAAGGAAGATGATCGGTATGCCTACCATGATCTGGGAGATCACATCGGGCGGTGTGATAAAGGCGGCCACCACAAAGCTGATAACGATCACAAAGCGGCGGGCCTTCTTCATCCACTCTACCTTCAGCAGCTTCAGGGCGTTGAGCACCACCGAGATGACCGGCAGCTCAAAGACCACGCCAAAAATGATGAAGATGGTCAGCAGAAAGGAGATGTAGTTCTGTACGGAGATGGCGGCGGCCACCTCGGCCCGATTCTCCAGGGTACTCAAAAAAAGCAACATGGTGGGCAGCATGATCCGATAGGCAAAGTAAACGCCCACGCAGAAGAAGATGGAACCAAAGATGAGGGAGAAGACAAAGGCCAGATTCTCCCGCTTGGTCAGACCGGGCCTTGCAAAGGCCCAAACCTCATACATGATGACAGGCATCGCGCACACCAGGCCAAAGATAAGGGCCACCGACATGTACTGCATCAGCAGCTCCTGAGGCGCCAGGTAGACATACTGATAGCCGTAGACCTCACCCAGGCCCAGCAGGTGCTCTACCACACGGGGGGCAAAGCCCAGCCCGACAATAGTGCCTATAAATAAGATGAGGAGACAGACAATCAGGCGGTTGCGAAGCTCCTTCAGATGACCGGTGAGCTTCATCCGCTTCTCATTGTTCTGCCGGGCCTTACTCTTTGTCTTTTCCGCCATCCGCAGTGACCTGCTCCTCAGTGGTCTTCTCCTCGTCCACGCCCTCACGGAAGCTCTTCACGCTCTTTCCAAACATCTTGGTGAGCTTAGGCAGCTGGGTGGGGCCGAAAATGATCAGAATAATCGCCAAAATGGCCAGCAGTTCAAAGGTCCCGAGTTTCATTTTTCTTCCTCCTTCAATAGTTCTGCACTTTCCCCTTCCGCACTGGCAGGGACTGTAGCCCGGTCAGGTGTATCCTCCACCGGGGGCGTATGTACCTCTGGCTTCTTGGCGGAAGGCTTCCCCAAATCAGAAAAAGACTTCTCTATATCCCGCAGCCCGTCCCGGATGGACTTGTCCATCTCCTCGATGGGCTTCACAGCCTCCCGGATCGGTGCGGCGGTCTCTTCCATCGGGTCAACGACAGTTTCCTGTATGTCCTTGGCGACCTTACTGGAGTATGTCTTGAACTGACCCATAGCCTCGCCCAGTTTCCTGGCAAACTCGGGTAGCCGATCCGGCCCGATGACCAGCAGAGCGACGGCAAAGATCAGCAAAAGCTCTGTGGCTCCGATTCGCATGGAGCATCGCTCCTTTCCCGTACTGTGCGCCCCCTTATCAGGGGCTTTTTCAACCTATCTGTAGGGTAATTATAAAGACGCGGGTAATAAAAGTCAAGCAATTCTTCCACAGACCCAGCAGCAGCCGCAGTCCCCTTTTTTGACAAAGTACCCCCAAAATGATGTTGATTTGTGGGGAAGAAGGAGTATATAATATAGCAAAGACGCTATGTTCTTGGAGGTGCCTATGTTTTCTTTCTCCGACATGAATCTTTTCCTTGCCATTGCCAGAACCGGCAGCTTTACTGCTGCGGCAAAAAAGCTGCATACCACCCAGTCGGCGGTGAGCCGCCGGCTGATCCGGCTGGAGCAGGAGGTGGGCTGCCGGCTGCTCTCCCGCACCCAGGGCGGACGGCAGATCGTTCTCACCCCTTCGGGCCGGGCGTTTCTCACCATTGCCGAGCGGTATATCGAGCTGTGGAACGAGGCCCAGGCCCTGCCCCAGCTGAATCTGCACATCAGCTTTACGCTGGAGACGGCGGGCGCGGCGGGAGAATACATCCTGCCCCAGGTGCTCCACCGCTTCGTGGGGGAAAATCCCAACATCTTTCTCTCCGTCCGCCGCAGCGACAGCCAGCAGTGTTATGAGCAGGTGGCAAGCTACCGGGCCGACATGGGCATCGTCACCGAGGAGCAATACCATCCCGACATGGAGACCCACCCCATTTTCTCCGAACCCATGGTTCTGCTCACCAACCGTGCAGGCCCCCTCCGCTCCGGGATGACCCCATGGGAACTGAACATGGAAAATGAGATCTTCGTGCCCTGGACAGCAGATTTCTTCCAGTGGCACACCACCGTTCTGGGCGGCTTTTTGACCCCGGTGGTATCCGTCTGGACGCCCCACGTGGCCCGGCCCTTTTTCAGCGACCCCAACGCCTGGATGATCGCCCCCCTCTCCGTTGCCAAGGTCATGGGGGAGCTGGACGAGCGCCTGACCTGGTACACGCTGGAGCAGGGGCCCGCTGACCAGACCATGTACTATATCCTCCGCACCAAGGAGCGCTCTGAGCTCGTCAGCCATTTTCTCCGCTTCCTGGCCCAGGCCCTGGCCGGGATGGAGGATATCCGGCTCCTGCTCCATGAGGAGGTAGAGGTATAGGAGAGCGGCAGCCACCCCGCCGGGCTGTCGAAACAATCATTCATTTCACGAATTATGTCGCTGTTTGCCGTTTTTTTCTTGACAAATCCTCCACAAGGACATATTATATCAATTGTAGAATAATTTGTTTTGCACCACTACAATTATTTAGAGGGGGATTCCTATGTCTGAGGAAAAGAAAGGATTTGCCACCAAAGAAGTGACCCGCAGGCAGTTCCTCAAGATCTCGGGTGTAAGCCTTACCGGGCTTGTCCTGTCCACCCCGCTGCTCACTCTGATGGGCTGCACGCAGAAGCAGGTGGACGACGGCTCCGTCACCACCTGGGCTTTCCCGCAGGGTCTGCTGGTGGTCAACAAGGACAAGTGCACCGGCTGCCAGCGCTGCGAGATCAACTGCACTCTGGTCAACGACGGATGCGTGTCCAGTTACATCTCCCGGGTCAAGGTGACCCGCAACCTGTTCTCCGGACGCAATGACACCGGCTTGTACAGCGACAATCACTTCGTCTACTTCCCCGACACCTGCCGGCAGTGTGCGGAGCCCGCCTGCGGCGCCGCCTGTCCCCAGGGCGCCATCTCCGCCGACGAAAAGGGCGTCAAGAAGGTGGATCCGGAGAAGTGCATCGGCTGCGGCGCCTGCGTCAACGCCTGCCCCTGGCATATGCCCACCGTCAATCCGGTCACGGGCAAGTCCTCCAAGTGCGTCCAGTGCGGCGCCTGCGTGGAAGGCTGCCCCTCCGGCGCTCTGTCCATTATCCCCTGGGAAGAGGTCGCTGCGGCCTCCCAGGCTGTTTAACGCAAGGGAGGTATTGAAATGTCTGTTTTGAACGGTATCAACGGCTGGGCCGGTACGATCCTGCGTGTCAACCTGACCAACGGCTCCGTCGCCCGGGAAGACACCCTTCCCAAGTACAAGCCCTATATTGGCGGCATGGGCCTCGGCTATAAGATTATTTGGGACGAAGTGCCCCTGGACACCGATCCCTTCAGTGAAGAGGCCAAAGTGGTCTTCAGCGTCGGCCCCCTCACCGGTTCCGGTGTGCCCTGCTCCGGCCGTACCACCATCACCCTGCTGTCCAACTGGTCGCGCGGCAAGTCCATTCTGGACGCCCACATGGGCGGCCACTTTGCCCACAGCATTAAATATGCCGGCTATGACGCCATCATCATTGAGGGTAAGGCCTCCAAGCCTGTCTACCTGAAGATCGAGGACGACAAGGTCTCCCTTGAGGATGCCTCCCACGTCTGGGGCACCGGCACCTTTAACACCAACAAGGTCATCTCCGCCGAGTGCGGCGCTGAGTTCGACGTGGCCTCCATCGGCGCTGCCGGCGAGAACCTGGTCAACATGTCCTGCATCGTCACCTCCTTCGGCAACTCCGGCGGCGCCGGCGTTGGCGGCGCTCTGGGCGCCAAGAACCTGAAGGCCATCGCCATCCGGGGCACCGGCGCTGTGAAGATCGCCGATCCCGTGGAGCACAAGAACCTGTGCGACTACATGATCCGGGATCTGGTGGGCGGCAACAACAACCACAATGTTCCCTCCCGTCCCCAGTCCTGGGCCGAGTACACCTCCACGGTGAAGAACCGTTGGCAGGGCGGCCCCGGTGTGATGTGGGGCGCTGCGCCTGACGGAGCCATTGACACCGGCGAGCAGCCCTCCGGCCAGATCGCTGTTGCTGCCTACCGGGCCACCAAGGGCGTCTTTGACTACGGCGACGTGGTACAGCAGTACATCGTCAAGTCCGGCGGCTGCGCCTCCTGCCCGGTGCGCTGCTATTCCGAGTACAATGTGGACATCCTGGCTGAGTATGACCTGCCCACCCTGGTGTCCAACACCTGTGCTCCCTCCGGCAGCGTTCCCACCGCCTTCTATCTCAAGGAAGCTATGCACGACTTCAAGGATGAGGGCGACTCCAAGGTCGTTCTCGGCCTTCACGGTGCCTATGTGATGGACGATCTGGGCCTGTGGGAGAACTATGGCAACCTTGGCCGCGACTTCGCCTGGTGCCTGAAAAACGGCGTCTTTGAGAAGATGCTGTCCAAGGAGGAGTATGACTCCATTCCCTGGCAGCTGATGAAGGACGGCGATCCCCGCTGGCTGGATGATATTATGGGCCGCATTGCCCGCAAGGAGGGCGAGATCAGCCGCATCGGCGAGGGCAGCTACGCCTTCTACAAGGCCTGGGGCCTGGACGATCCCGCCAAGAACGAGTGGGGCGTGAATATGTACGACGTGATCGGCGGTAACAACAACGTCACCTATAACGGCTACCCCAAGCACCACTCCGCTGAGGACGCCTGGCAGTCCGGCCTGCTGTACAACGTGATGTACAACCGGGACTGCATGGATCACGTTATGACCAACTTTGTCCGCTCCGGCTCCCCCTTCAACGAGGTCATCAAGCCCGTGCTGGAGAGCTATTTCGGCGAGGGCTGTGTGGACGCCCCCAAGGCGTACACCCCCATCAACGACGCCAAGATCAAGCTGGCCAAGTGGGCCTTCCTGCAGAAGCAGTGGCACGATTCCGCCACCCTGTGCAACTGGATGTACCCCATGACCCTGTCCTCCTCCCCCGCCCGGAAGTATGTGGGCGACATTGAGCTGGACGCCAAGTACATGACCGCCGTCACCGGCGAAGAGTGGACCATGGACGACATCCTGTCCTGCATGGAGCGCATCTCCCATATGCTCCGCGGCATCACTGCCATCTCCTTCAAGCTCAATGAGGGCCTGGAGAACCTCCGCAAGGATCACGACGCCGTTACTGCCTGGGTCTTCGACAAGGATCCCGACGTCCCCGCCTTCAGCGAGGGCACCGACAAGATGGATCGGGAGGACTGGGAGAAGTCTCTGACCATGTTCTACGAGGCCATGGGCTGGAACACGGAGACTGGCATCCCCACCCGTGAGACTCTGGAGAAGTTCGACCTGGGTGATATGGCCGACAAGCTGGAAGAGCTGGGCCTCATCTAAAAAAGGAGGACATTCATGGCACTTTTAGGAAGACGCAAGCCGGGGTTTGCCACTACGGAGGTAGTCGATCCCCGAACGCTTTCCGACGCTGTGAATGAGGATAATATTGTAACGCCCTGCCCCGCCGCTGAACAAGCGGCGGGGCAGCCGCCTGTGACGGAGCCCCTTCCGGCCAACATGGTTCAGGCCCTGGCGCAGTTTGTCCGCAATCACAGCCGCAGCGGTTACCTGGTCTCCCTGGCCCAATTGAGCCGGGAGGATCCCAACGTGCCCACCCTCTACGCGCAGATGGCCGCCGACCCTGTCTGCGGCGATATCCGCGGCTATCAAACGGCAAAGGACACCTATCTCTATGAGGAAGGGACGATGAGCGAGCTCTATCTCATGCTCAACGCCCTTGTCCTGGACGGAGATGACGTTAACACCATCGTCACCTTGGTGCGCTACAATAGCAAAGTGTTCCCCACGGTGACCCCCCTGGACTACTTTTTCCGCACCCCCTTCTCCATGACCCAGGAGCAGGTGGACGCCGCCGTTGAGGCCATTCTCTCCACGGGCGGCGAGCTGGCGGACATCGCGGAGACCCAGGGCCCATCCGGCAACCGGTATCTGTACTCCACAGACCACCTGACCCCGGTCTACGCCAAGTCTCTCGCTGAATTTGCAGAGGCAAACGACTGAATGGAGGGCAGCTCCTATGAGCCCAGACAACATGGAAGAAAAGCAGGATCTCATTGAGTATCTCAAATCACTTCCCGACGTGGAAGACACCCTGCCTCCCTTTCCGGAAGAGGCGGCGGCGGTAGAGGAGCCTGAGCTGAGCCCGGCAGAGCAGCTGGCCAACGTCATCCGCCAGGCCTCCGCCCGGAGCCGGCTGGTCACAAAGACCCAGATCACCCAGGAGCTCGAGCAGGGCGAAGTCCTTCTCACCGCCATGGCTATGATGGACAGCTGCAAGGACATCCGCTCCACCGCAGGTAAGACGGAGACCTATTACTACTCCTCCCAGGTCATGACGGATAATTATGCCATGATCGCCACCTTGGTGGCCGAAGAGGACAATCCGGCGACCCTGGCTCAGATGGTGCGCTTTCACGCGGAGAAGTACCCCGCCGCCACGCCCTTTACCTACTTTTATGAGCATCCCTACTGCTGGACGCCGGAGCAGCTCGCGCTGGCCCTGGATCAGGTGAAGAACACCCCGGCCTATGCCGATATTGTTGAGGTGCGGGCCTATGACGGCACTCCATTTTTGATCTCCACCCGCTATGTCTCTGAACACTACGGCAAAGCCTTGGCCGATTTTGGCCAGGAGAGCACCGAAAGCATGTAAATTCGGAATAATGTGAGGTCTGTGTGGAAATGGAACCTGTGGTAGAGCCCATCCGCTCGTTGAAAGGGATCTGTACCGATCCGGAGCGCGGCACTGTCCCGATCACGGTGGATGTGCCCTATGAACACACCCTGGAGCTCTATGTGGACAACAGGCTGCTCCACTCCATCGTATGTACGCCCACCTATCTGCCGGCGCTGGTCATTGGCCGGCTGTGTACCGACGGCATCATTTCCAGCATAAAGCAGGTCGGGCGCTGGAGCATCTCCGAAGACGGAACCAGGGCCGACGTGACATTGGCCCCGGACATTCAGCCGGAGAGTGCGCCTCCCGTTGGGTGGGCCCCCGCCGTCACCGATGAGATGATCTATCTGGCCCAGGAAAAGTTCAGCGCCGGTCATCCCCTTTATAAGCGCACACGCGGCGTACACAGCTGCACCATCCTTCACGGCGGGGAGATCCGGTATGTCACCGAAGACCTGTCCCGGCACAATGCGTTGGACAAGGCGGTGGGCTGCGCCCTGCTGGATGGGCTGCCCCTTTGGGAATGTCTGCTCTACTCCAGCGGACGGGTGCCTCAGGATATGCTCCAAAAGGGCCTTACCGCCGGCCTGCGGGTCTTTGTGGCCAAGGCCATACCCACCTGGCAGAGCGTTCAGCTGGCAAGGGCAAATGGCATCGTCCTCATCTGCGACGCCCGGAATAAAAGCTATATCCGCTTCTCCCCCGAGGAGTGACCTACGCGCTTCCACGCCCGGCGGCCCCAATGGCCCGCCGGGCGTTTGTTCTGCCGCCGCAGCGCCCATAGAGCGGTGTTGATTTTTTTGCGCCGGTACGGTAAAATGGCTGTGCAATGATTTTATTCGCCCAGCCGCAGGAGGGGGATCGCCATGAAACGCTTTTTTCGCACACTGACTGCCGCCGTCCTTTCCGTCGCCCTCCTATCCACCCCCGCCTTTGCCGGCTACTATCCCGACAAGGCCCACACCCCTCTGGACTACGCCGAAATGTCCTGGACGGAGTTTGACGAGACCCTCCTCACCCAGGCCCTGGACGAGCTGGAGTCCCTCGCCCAGAGCAAGGCCCTGCAGGCCCGCACCCGTCAAGTCCACTCCCAGGCCGCCCGCCTCTACCGGCAGGTATTGGAGGGCTACGACGCCCTTTACACCCAGATGACCCTGGCCATGATCCGCTATGACGGCGACTACACCAACGCTGACGCCTCCCAGGCCTACACCCAGCGGCTCGACCGCCTGACCGTCCTGTTCGACCGGTGCCTCACCGTTCTGCAGGCCCTGGCCAGAAGTCCCCACGCCGATATTCTGGAGCGGGACGGCGGCCAGGACTGGGCCGACGCCCTGTACTATTACGAGCCCATGACCGGGGAGGAGCTCTCCCTCTTCCAGCAGGAGACCGCCCTGGTGACCCAGTACGAGCAGCTTTTGAACAGCGACTACGACCCCGGGGACATGGCGCGGCTGTATCTGGAGCTGGTGGAGGTGCGCACCGCTCTTGCCCGGCTGTATGGCTATGACAGCTACGCCGACTATGCCTACGCCGTCTCCTACAGCCGGGACTACACCCCCCGGGAGATCACCGCCGTGGAGGACACGGTGAAGGCCGGCTTCCCCCAGCTCCTCTCCGCCATCGGCTCAGCGATGGAGGCGGATTTCGACGCTCTCTACGACCTGCCCGGCGCCTCCGGCCAGCAGCGGCTGGACGAGATCGGCTCTTACATCGGCCTGATCCATCCGGAGCTGGAGGAGGCCTTCTCCTTCCTGCGGGAGCACCATCTGTACGACCTGGACGAGGGCGAGGCCAAGCTGCCCTTAGGCTACACCGTAGAGCTGCCCAGCTATGGCTCCGCCTTCATCTTCGACGCCCCCTACGGAAGCGCCGCCGACTACGCCACCGTCATCCATGAGTTCGGCCACTTCAATAACTCCTTCCACATCACCGACCGCATTCTCTGGGCCGGCAACACCATGGACGTCAGCGAGATCCAGTCTCAGGCCCTGGAGCTGCTGTTCACCGAATACGCCGGGGATATTTTCGGGGAGCTGGGCCCCGCCTTCCGCTGGTACCAGGTCTATTCCATCCTCTCCAGCGTGCTGGACGGCTACCTGTACAACGAATTTGAGCGGGCGGTCTACGCTGACCCGGACATCACAGCGGAGGAGCTGAGTCCTCTCTTCCTCTCCATCGTGGACAGCTATGGCGGCGGCTACGAGGAAAACGACTGGATGGAGGTCACCCACCTGTTCCAGTCCCCCTTCTACTATGTCAGCTACGGCACCTCCGCCCTGTCCTCCCTGGACATCTGGCTCACCTCCCTCACCCACCGGGCGCAGGCGGTGGATGCCTATATGACCATCAGCGCTCTGCCCACCACCGTCAGTTACGGCGAAGCTGTGGAGCAGGCGGGCCTGCGGGATATTTTCGACGAGAGCGCCCTGGCCGCCCTGGCCCGGGAACTGGGGGATGCCATAGAGGCGGAGCTGGGCGTCAAGGCCGACCTCCCCGCCATGGGGCGGCCCAGAATGGGCGTTTCCACCCGGGAGGAGCAGATCTTCACCCTCGTCCTCGCCGCCTGCTGTGCGGCCGCCTTCCTTGGGAGTATGGGCATCCTGGCCCTCGTCCTGCGGCGGCGGAAGCGGCGCCTTATGCGGGAGAGCGGGTTTTCTCCGCGCTCCTCCGCCAGGCCCCGGGAGGATCCCTGGGACTGAACCTTGCTATTTCGGCAGGAATTTGATATCATGGGAGAAACCAATGCGGGGGAGGATACGCAAGTATGAGCATAACCGTCACCAAAAAGGGTGTCTATTATAAGCAGGGCCAGTTCCTGCCCGCTCAGAGCGATCCGGCGGGCGTGGACGCCGGCCGGCAGAAGACCATGGCCTACGGCATCCTGTGCGCCCACAACCACAGCGGGGATATGGCCCGGCTCCAGATCAAGTTCGACGCCATGGCCTCCCACGACATCACCTACGTGGGCATCATTCAGACCGCCCGGGCCTCCGGCATGGAGCGCTTCCCCATTCCGTACGTACTTACCAACTGCCACAATTCCCTGTGCGCCGTGGGCGGCACCATCAACGAGGACGACCACCTCTTCGGCCTGTCCGCCGCCCGGAAGTACGGCGGTGAGTTCGTCCCCGCCCACCAGGCGGTGATCCACTCCTATATGCGGGAGCGGTACGCCGCCCCCGGCAGGATGATCCTGGGCTCCGACTCCCATACCCGCTACGGCGCCTATGGCTGTATGGCCATCGGCGAGGGCGGCCCGGAGCTGGCCCGCCAGCTTCTGGAGAAGACCTACGACATCGCCTATCCTCCGGTCATTGCCGTCCACCTTACCGGCCGGCCCCGGCCCGGCGTAGGCCCCCAGGATGTGGCCCTGGCTCTGGTGGGCGCCACCTTCCCGTCCGGCGCGGTGAAAAACGCCGTGCTGGAGTTCTTCGGCCCCGGCGTCCGGGAGCTGTCCATGGACTACCGTTCCGGTATCGACGTAATGACCACCGAGACCGCCTGTCTGTCCTCAGTTTGGTCCACCGACGAGGTGACGAGGGCCCACCTGGCCGCCCTGGGCCGGGGGGACAGCTTCCAGTTCATGGCCCCGGCGGATGGCGCCTATTACGACGCCCTAGTGGAGATCGACCTGTCCGCGGTCAGCTCCATGATCGCCCTGCCCTTCCACCCCTCCAACGTCTTTACCATCAAGGAATTCAAGGCCAACCTTCAAGACCTTCTCCACCAGGTGGAGGTAGACACAGCCCAACAGCTGGGCGTGAAGAACGCCCCCTCCCTTCTCCATAAGATCACCATTGACGGCTTCCGGGCCGATCAGGGCGTCATCGCCGGCTGCTCCGGCGGCACCTACCAGAACCTGAAGCGGGCCGCCGAGATCCTGAAGGGCCGCTCCACCGGCGCGGGCCCCTTCTGGCTGAGCTGCTATCCCGGTTCCATGCCCATTTTGCAGGAGCTGACCCGAAAGGGCTACATCACCGACCTGATGTGCGCGGGTGCCTCCATTCGCTCCTGCTTCTGCGGGCCCTGCTTCGGGGCGGGAGACGTGCCGAGCAACGGCGGCTTCTCCATTCGCCACTCCACCCGGAACTTCCCCAACCGGGAGGGCAGCAAGCCTGCCGACGGCCAGGTCAGCTACGTGGCCCTCATGGACGCCCGCTCCATCGCCGCCACCGCGCTCAACGGCGGCCTCCTCACCGCCGCCGACGAGCTGCCCCCCGAGCTGCTCACCCCCGACTATCCCAACGAGCGCTGGGCCTACAGCGACAAGTCCTATAAGTCCCGGGTCTACTACGGCGTGGGCCGTCCGGCCCCCCAGGTGCCCCTGGTCTTCGGCCCCAACATCGCCGACTGGCCGGAGCAGATCCCCCTGCCGGAGAACCTGCTGCTCACCTGCTGCGCCGCCATCTACGATCCGGTGACCACCACCGACGAGCTTATCCCCTCCGGAGAGACCTCCTCCTACCGTTCCAACCCCGTCAAGCTCTCCCAGTTCGCCCTGAGCCGGAAGGATCCCCAGTACGTCCCCCGGGCCCTGAAGATACAGCAGGAGGAGCTGAAGCGGCGCAAGGGCCAGGGCGGGGACTTCCCCGGCGATACGGGCATCGGCTCGTTCATCATGGCATTGAAGCCCGGCGACGGCTCCGCCCGGGAACAGGCCGCCTCCTGCCAGCGGGTGCTGGGGGGCTGCGCCAACGTAGCCGCTGAGTACGCCACCAAGCGGTACCGCTCCAACGTGGTCAACTGGGGCATGCTCCCCTTTATCGCCGAGGATGTGAAGCGCTGGAACCTCCAGCCCGGGGATTCCCTCTATATCCCCGGTATCAAAAAGCTGCTGGAGGGGAATGGCGAGGTCATTGACGCCACCCTCATCCAGGAGGGTAAGCGCACCCCGGTGAAGCTGAAGCTCCCCGGCCTGACCCGGGAGGAGCGGGACATCATCCTGGCGGGCTGCCTCATCAACTACTACGCCAAATAAACAAAACGGCTGGGTCTTTTTAGACCCGGCCGTTTTTTTGAAACCTTTTCCTTTTTTGGGTGTATCTATTATCAGAGACGTTTCTAAAGGGGGCCGGGCCTTGAACGAGAATATCCTCATCCAAAAACTGCAAGCGGGCAGCACCGGGGCTCTGGAGACCCTCATCCGCCGCTATACCCCCTATGTCAGCGCCTGCGCCTATCGGGTGCTGGGCTCCCTCCCCCGGGAGGAGCTGGAGGAGACGGTGGCGGACACCTTTGTAGAATTGTGGCGGCACGCCGGAGAACTGGATCCAGAGCGCCCCCTCCGCCCCTGGCTGGGGACGGTCGCCTCCAACAAGGCCAAGAACCGGCTGCGCGCCTATGCTCCCGCCGCCGCCATCCCCGAGGACGCCCCCGCCCCGGTGGATATACAGCGGCAGACGGAGGAACGGGAACGGGGCGCGGCCCTCTGGCAGGCAGTAGACGCTCTGGGGGAGCCGGAACGAACCCTGTTTCTGCGCTACTACTACGAGGGGGAGAAGCTGAAGACCGTCGCCGCCGACCTGGAAATGAACCTCTCCACCGCCAAGACCAAGCTGCGCCGGGGAAGGCTCCTTCTCCGGGAACAATTACAGGGAAAGGAAGGTGTGGAGCTTGGCTGACAGACTGAAAAAACTGGAACGGGAGCTGGGTCTTGCCGCCGCTCCCAGCCCCTTTGCCATCGATCCCAAAACCATCTGCCGCAGGGTGGAAACTACCCTTTCGGCGGAGGAGCGAGAAAGGAAGTACTATATGAAGCATAAGCTCCGTTTGGCCGCTATCTTTACAGCGGCAGTCATAGCCCTGACAGGCACCGCCTTCGCCGCGGGCCCCACCCTCGGAGAAATGCTCCAGACCGCCCTGGGCATCTTTGCGCCATATGCCCAAAGTCAGCAGGGCGTTGTCGAAGACCAGGGCATCCGGGTCAAGGTCCTCTCCGCCCTCACCGACGACCTGTGCGCCAAGGTCTATCTGGAGGTCACCGACCTCACAGGAGACCGGCTGGAGAAGGCGGAGATCAGCGGAAGACTGGGCCTGAGGCTGGAGGGGGAGACCTCCTGGTCCGAGGGCTGCCGGATCGTGGACTACGACCGGTCAACAAAAACCGCCCTGGTCTGCGTAGAGCGAAACGCCGGGGTCTTCCTCAGGGAGGAGGTCAAAAGCACCGTCATCCTCAGCGGCCTTCAGCCCGAATATCACCGTTTCAACTCCCAGCCCCTGCCGGTGGAGGCCATCCCCGACCGGCTCCTGCGCACCCGGCAGCTGGACACCGGGGAGAGCGTCCTGATCCCGGGCCAGAACCCTCTGGAACCGGCGGAGGGGGACGGGGTGACCATCTCCTCCATGGGCTTTGGGGACGATGGCCGGCTCCATTTCCTGTCGGCGTTCCCCCAGGGGGCCAAAGACAGAGGCCACGCCATTCTCACCGTCTACTCCAAGACCCCGGCGGAAAACGGCGGCACCTTCTTCCAGAAGGACTTGCAGGGCGTCCGGTTCGTGGAGGCTGGGCGGGTCTACTACGACTTCTCCCTCTCCGCCGCTCTGGCCGACCGGGAGAACATCGACAGCATCACCGGGGTCTACGGCGTCTATACCGCCTCCGACCCGGTGGAGACCACCTGGGAGCTGCCTGTGACCCTGCGCCCGGTGGAGGCCGTGACCAGTCCTCTCTCCGGTCTTATTGACCACAACACCCTGGAAGAGCTGCGCCTGTCCCCCCTGGGGGTGGTGTTGGTCTCCTCCTCTCCCGACTACACCCAGATCGGCGGCTACCCTCTGACGGTGTTTCTTGCCGACGGCACCAGCCTCCATCCGGAGGCGGGCATCCACGGCCACCAGAAGGATGGCCCCAACATGTCCCGCTGGGTCTTTGACCGCCCGATAGAGGTCGAAGACATCACCGGCATTGCCCTGGGCTGCTGGATGATCCCCGTGGAAAACGGCACAGCCGGGGCGGGCTACTGGCTCCCCGCCTGGCCGGAATAAACGGGCAAAAAGAATGGGCGAGTATCACACTCGCCCATTCTTTTTTTGCAGGCTTTTAAAACAATCCTGTGATGCGGCCATTCTCATCCACATCGATGTTCTCCGCCGCCGGGACTTTGGGAAGGCCGGGCATGGTCATGATATCCCCGGTGTAGGCCACGATGAACCCCGCCCCGGCGGAGACCTTCAAATTGCGAACGGTAACGTCAAAGCCCTCCGGCGCCCCCAGCAGAGCCGGGTCGTCGGAGAAGGAATACTGGGTCTTGGCCATGCAGATGGGAAGGTCTCCAAAGCCCAGCTCCACCAGCTTCTCATATTGCTTTTGGGCGCTGGGGGTAAGAACCGCCCTCCCACCGTGGTATACCCGTCCCACAATGGCGTTGAGTTTATACTGGATGGAGGTATTGTCCTCATAGGCATAGGTAAACTCGTCCAGCCGCGGCTCCCCGCACAGGCGGATGACCTCCTCTCCCAGAGCTTTTCCGCCCTCGCCGCCCTTGGCCCACACCTCGCTGAGGGCCACGCTGACCCCCTTTTCCCGGCACTTATCCTCCACCAGCTTCCACTCGGCGGGGGTATCGGTGGGAAAGGCGTTGACGGCCACCACGCAGGGCAGGTGGAAGGTGTTTTGGATGTTGTCCACGTGCCGCAGGAGATTGGGAAGACCCCTCTCCAGCGCCTCCAGATCCTCCTTCCCCAGGTCGGCCTTGGCCACCCCGCCGTGGTGTTTCAGCGCCCGGACGGTGGCCACGATGACCACCGCGTCGGGGGCAAGGCCCGCCATGCGGCACTTGATGTCCAAAAACTTCTCCGCCCCCAGGTCGGCGCCGAAGCCGGCCTCGGTAACTACGTAATCCCCCAGCCGCAGAGCGGCGTCGGTGGCGATGACGCTGTTGCAGCCGTGGGCGATGTTGGCGAAGGGGCCGCCGTGGATGAGGGCGGGGGTGCCCTCCAGGGTCTGAACCAGGTTGGGCTTGAGGGCGTCCTTCAAAAGGGCGGCCATGGCCCCCTCGGCCTTCAGGTCGTGGGCGGTGACCGGCTCCCCGGAACGGTTATAGGCCACCACCATCCGGCCCAGCCGGGCCTTCAGATCCTGAAGGTCGGAGGCAAGACAGAACACCGCCATGACCTCGCTGGCCACAGTGATGTCGAACCCGTCCTCCCGGGGCACCCCCTGCATCCGGCCCCCCAGGCCGTCGATGACCTGGCGCAGCTGCCGGTCGTTCATGTCCACGCACCGCTTCCAGGTGATGTTCTTCACGTCGATGTCCAGGGCGTTGCCCTGCTGAATGTGGTTGTCCAGCATGGCCGCCAATAGATTGTTGGCCGCCCCGATGGCGTGGAAGTCCCCGGTGAAGTGGAGGTTGATGTCCTCCATGGGGATGACCTGGGCGTAGCCGCCCCCGGCGGCGCCTCCCTTCACGCCGAACACCGGCCCCAGGGAGGGCTCCCGCAGGGCCAGGCAGGTCTTCTTCCCCAGCCGCTGGAGGGCGTCGGCCAGGCCCACGCTGGTGGTGGTCTTCCCCTCCCCCGCCGGGGTGGGGTTGATGGCGGTGACTAAGATCAGCTTCCCCTTCCTGGGCTTATCTTTGTAAGCGGCAGGCTCCACCTTGGCCTTATTATGGCCGTAGGGGATCAGGTCGTTTTCCGTCAGACCCAGCCGGGCGGCGATCTCCCCGATAGGCTTTCCCTTCACGCTCTGGGCGATCTCAATGTCAGTCAGCATGGTTTTCTCTCTCCTCTGTCATCACATTCTTCTCAGTTTATCCCAAAGGGCCATGGGGACGCAGGCGGGGAGCACCTTGCTGCCCACCTCCATGGCAAAGGGGATGGGGCCGCAGGTGGCCACGGCCAGATCCAGGCCGTTCATGGTGAGGCTCCAGGCCGCCACCGCCTCGGGCCGCATGGCGAAGGGGGTATGGCGGACAGCGTCGGGATTGGCGGTGTCCCGGGCCACGGCCATAAACTCCGTCTTCACCCAGTAGGGACACACCGCCGTCACCTTCACTCCCCTCCCCCGCAGCTCCCAGCGCAGGGCCTGGGTATAGCGGAGCAAGAACGCCTTGGTGGCGGCGTAGAGGTTCATACCGGGAAGGGGCTGGAAGCCGGCGCAGGAGGCCACCTCCAACAAACGGCTGCCCCGCTCCAGATAGGGTAGGCACACCCTGGTCACCTCCACGGCGGAGCGGCAGTTGAGGGCGATCATATCGCCGGTCTCCTCCGCCGTCAGATCCTGTGCCCGGCCGAACTTGCCAAAGCCGGCGGCGCAGACCAGGGCGGCCACCTCCGGCCGCTCCTCTGCCAGCAACGCCTCCAGCACCTCCACGCTCTCCCGGCGTTTTAAGTCCATGGCAAGCACGCGGCCCCTGCAGCCCAGCTCCCCGGCCAGGGCCTGCAGCCGCTCCTCCCGGCGGGCGATGAGCCAGATCTCGTCCGGGTGCAGCAGCCTGTCCAGCTGTTTGGCATAGGCCCGGCCCAGACCGGAGGAGGCTCCGGTCACAATGGCGATCTTCATGGCGGTCACTCCTTTCCCAGATAGCTTTTCCAATTGATGCTATTCTACCATCCCGTGCCGTCGAAAGCAAGGGAGACGCCCTTGTCCCGCCGTTAAGTTTACATAATGTTAAAATCTTTCCAAAAAAGCCGCCCTCCGAAGAGAGCGGCTTTCTTATCATCCGGATATGCCGTTTATTTGTCCCGGTTAAAAATGTTGAAAATGGACTGCCACTGGTCGTCATCGTCATGGGGGCCTTCTCCCTCCCCCTCGGCCTTCTGCTCCTCCACCTTCTCGCCGGCCCGGGTGAAGGGCTTGTCCGCGGCGGCCACGGCGGCCTTGGCAGCGGCCTCGTCATAGCCGGTGGCGATAACGGTGACCTGCATCTCGTCCTCCATCTCGTCGTCGAAGGCGGCGCCGAAGATGATAAGCGCCTCGGGATGGGCGGCCTGGCGCACCAGGTCGGCAGCGGCTTCCACCTCTTCCAGGCCGATGTCGCCGGAGCCGGTGATGTTCACCAGCACGCCCCGGGCGCCGTTGATGCTCGTCTCCAGCAGGGGGCTGGAGATGGCCATCTTGGCCGCCTCTTCCGCCTTGGTCTTGCCGGCGGCCCGGCCTACGCCCATATGGGCCATGCCGGCGGCCTTCATCACGGCGGTGACGTCCGCAAAGTCCAGGTTGATAAAGCCGGTGTTCTTAATGAGGTCGGAGATGGACTGCACCGCCTGGCGCAGAACATCGTCGGCGATCTTAAAGGCGTTGTTGAAGGTGATCTTCTGGTCGGTGGCGAACTTCAGCCGCTCGTTGGGGATGATGACCAGGGAGTCCACCTTGCCCTTAAGCTCCTCGATGCCCAGCTCCGCCTGCTCCATACGGCGCTTGCCCTCGAAGTTGAAGGGCTTGGTGACCACGCCCACGGTGAGGATGCCGGCCTCCTTGGCGATGTCGGCCACAATGGGGGCCGCGCCGGTGCCGGTGCCGCCGCCCATACCGGCGGTGATGAAGACCATGTCGGTGTTCTCCAACGCCTTGGTGATGGCGGCGCGGCTCTCCTCGGCGGACTTCCTGCCCACATCGGGGTCGCTGCCCGCGCCCTGGCCGCCGGTGAGCTTCTCACCGATCTGTATCTTCTGGCTGGCGCTGGAAATGTTCAGCGCCTGCTTGTCGGTGTTCACGGCGATAAAATCCACGCTCTTTACGCCGGAGCTCACCATACGGTTGACAACGTTGTTGCCGCCGCCTCCCACGCCGATCACCTTGATGTTGACTACGCTCTCAGCGCCGGTATCCAATCCAAACGGCATATTAGCTCCTCCTATGTACAAAGTGAAGTACCACAGTTATCTACGGGGACGCGGGTCATTTTGTGCTCTGTTCCCCAAAGTCTTCTATATCTTGTTTTATTTTACCCTTCTTTGGCCCCGAGGTCAATAGTTCTCTTCGGATTTCCCCAAAGTTTTGGAACAATCGTGTGCCAAATACCACCACCGCTGCCAAATAAATGGGAATTCCCATCTTCTGACCCAGCCAGGTGAGAAATACGGCGATGGCGGCGTTGCCCACCACGCCGGAGAGGAAGATCCCCGTGTGGAATTCTCCCTGAAGCCGGGCCCGGAAGCCGCCCAGACCGGAGTCCAGGGCGGCCAGAAGACCGATGCCGGCGTAGAGGGTCATGGCCGAGGAGATGGACAGGGGATAGAGGATCCCCAGCAAAAGTCCCGCCGCAAGGCCGATCAGCTCCAGCATATCAGACCCCGCCCCCTTCCTGGGTCGGCGCGGTCTCCACGCCCTTGGCGTAGCGGTACTCCACCGCGCCCTGATACTTGGGGATGGTGAGCGCTTCGCTGGCGGCGACCTGCACCTGGATGCGCCACTGGCCCAGGATATCCACCACGCCATTGCGCATGGTCAGCGCGTTATAGAGGGTGGCGGGATCCCCGATGGCAAAAATGACATAGGGGGCGGCGTAACGGCGGCCGTTCACCGTCACCACCGCGCCGGTACAGCGGATCTCGCTGGTGGCCAGAAGCCGCTCTCCGTTGAGGGAGATAGCCTCCGCCCCGGCTGAGCGCAGCTCGTTGACCACCGAGAGGAGGTCGGAGTCGTGAATGAGGTAGTTGGCCTCGTCCCCGGTGGTGTTCACCGCCGCGGAGTCGGAGAGGATGACGGACACGCCGGGGCCGGTGACCTCCACCAGTCCGGCGGTGATCTCCAGCTTCTCCAACTCAGCCCGGAGGGCCTCTCCCTCCAGGCTGCCTTCGCTGGCCTGGCGGCGATAGATGGCCAGCTCCTCCTGCACCTGGGTCAACTGCCGCTCCAGGCCCTCCACCTTGTCCAGTTCCTGGTTGTAAAGTTCCTGCAGGGTCTCCAACCTGCCCGCTGTGGCGGCGTCCTCCTGGCTGTTAAACCGGACACTCTGAAGCTGGGAGGCCAGCAGGAAGCCCACAATGGCAAAGACCAGGGTCAGAGCCACGGTGCCGTGGCTGTTATTGCTCCTGGGCCTGTCCGCCCTCGTCCGGGACGCCGTCGGCTGTTGTTCCATCATCGGCCGCCTCCCCCCTTTCCTCCTGCTGGCCCGGAAGCCAGCGTTCCGTGAGCAGCCGGGCCTGCTCATCGCCGTAAGTCAGATCCAATGTGCCGGCCACTGCCTCTCCCCGCTGCTGGAAGGTCTCCAGCACCCGCTGGAGCTGAAAGGCCAGGCGCTTAAAATCTCCGGTCATGGGCACCGCCACAGTGAGGTTGTCCCCAAAGCCGAAGTAGATGGTGTTGGTGGCGTTCAGATCCACAAAGCCGGTGACGTTTCCCACCATTCCCCGTCCCGCCAGGGCGGTGAGCAGAGCCTCCAGACTGTCCAGCTTGAACTTCTCCTCCGGCTCCACTGTCAGCCAGTCTCCCAATCCGGGGTCTGTGGGATGGATGCCGCTGACCACAGGCAGCGTGCCCTTCATCTGCTCGTCGCCCCAATCCAGCAGCTTGCCCCGGGCGTCCATGAGCCACCAGGAATCCTCCACCTGGACTACCGCCGCCGCCGTAGACTCGGTGATGCGCAGGGTCAGTCCGTCCGGGGGGCGGCGGATCACCGCCACATTCTGCACATAGGACAGCTTCCGGGTGATGTTCCCGGAGGTCTGGGGCTTGTTGATAAGCAGAAGGTTCTCCCCCAGCTCCACCCCGGAGGCGTCAATGATCTCCTGGGCAGAGTAGCGGCTGTTTCCCTCCACTGTGATCTGGTTGACCCGGAAAAAGATCACGCAGCCCACGACAATGGCGGCCAGGATCACCAAAAAGGACAACAGCTTATAGAGGAAGCCAAAGCGTCCCCTTCTCCGCCGATGCCGTTTTTGTGTGTTCCTCGCCGCCATGCGCTGGCCTCCTGATGTCAAAAAGGGTCTCCGGGTCATTGTGGGCTATTATAGCACCTTATGGTGAAAAAGTCGTTAAAAATTGCTTACAATATTCCTATCTTTCGTCCTCCGGCGTCTCCCTCGATATCTTTGCCCCCAGAGCACGCAGGTCGGCAGAGAGGTCGGCGTAGCCCCGGTCGATGTGCTTCAGGCCGCCCAGCAGCGTCTCTCCCTGCGCGCCCACCGCCGCCACCGCCAGGGCAGCGCCGCCCCGCAGGTCGGTGGAGCGCACCTTGGCGCCTGAGAGCCGGGGCACACCGTAGACCACCGCCACCCGGCCCTCCACCCGGATATCCGCCCCCATGCGGGAGAGCTCATCCACGTGGCGGTAGCGGCTGTCGAACATATTCTCGGAGAACACGGTGGCCCCCTCCGCCTTGCACAGCGCCGCCATGACCACCGCCTGAGCGTCAGTGGGGAAGCCGGGATAGGGCGCGGTGCGGATGGGCCGCACCGCCTTCAGCCGCCCGGGGGCGGTGATGGAGATGGCGTCGGGCGTACTCTCCACCCGGCACCCCGCCTCAGCCAGAACGGTGGTGACGGTGGACAGGTGCCGCCAGTCCACTCCGGTGACCTCCCCCTGGCCTCCGGCGGCGGCCACCGCCGAGAGATAGGTGGCGGCCACGATGCGGTCGGCGATGACGGTGTGCTCTCCGCCGTGGAGGGGCGCTCCGCCCCGGATGGCAATGACCGAGCTGCCGGCTCCCCGCACGTCCGCCCCCAGGGTATTGAGGAAGTTTTGCAGGTCGATGATCTCCGGCTCCCGGGCGGCGTTGGTGATGGTGGTCAGGCCCTTGGCCGCCACGGCAGAGAGCATGATGTTCTCGGTGGCCCCCACGCTGGGCAGAGACAAGGTCACATCGCCGCCGGTGAGCTCGCCGGTACACACCAGCCGCCCGCCCTGCTCCTGGATCTCCGCCCCCAGGACACGCAGTGCGGAGAGATGCAGGTCGATGGGCCGGGGGCCCAGCTCACAGCCCCCGGGATAGCTCAGCTCCGCCCTGCCCATCCGGCCCAGGATGGGGCCCAGAAAGACTACGGAGGAGCGCATTTCCCGCATAAGGTTGTCGGGCACGTCGGCACAGGTGGGGGCGGCGGCATTCACCGTCACCGTCTCCCCCTCCCGCTTCACCGTACAGCCCAGATGCTCTAAAATGGCGAGGGTGTACGCCACATCGGTGAGCCGGGGGCAGTTATGTATCACGCACTCCCCCTGGGCCAAAAAGGTGGCGGCCAGGATGGGAAGCACGCTGTTTTTGGCTCCCTGGATATGGACGCTGCCCCGGAGAGGGCGTCCCCCCTCGATCCTCAATATGCTCATGATTTGCCCTCCCTATCGGATTTCCTTCGGGTCATCCTATGCGGGAGGGCAAATTTGGGTCAATGCTGTCTTTTAGCGCAAAAGCCCCTTCAGGGTCACGTATATCTTCTCGTTGGCGTCGGGAATGGCCATAGCGGAGAGCCTGCGGCTCATCTCCGAGCGGCGGGGCGCGTCCTCCAAAAGGGCCTTGGCCTGCTCAAAAAGCCGCTGGCCGGAGCACTCCTTCTCCGGCAGGAGGATCGCGCCTCCCGCATCGGCCAAGACCTTGGCGTTCTTGGTCTGGTGGTCGGCAGTCACGTTGGGGGAGGGCACCAGCACAGAGGGCTTGGCGATGGCGGACAGCTCCGAGATGGTGGAGGCGCCCGAACGGCACAGCACCAGGTCGGCGGCGGCCATCACCAGGGGCATATCATAGATATATTCCCGCACCTCCACGCCCTTCATCCCATCCCCCGCCGCTCCGGCGGCGGAGAGGGCCTGGGTCATGGCGGCAAAGTCCCGGCCCGCCCCGTGGATATGGCGGAAGGGGGCCCCCTCCTGCCGCTCCAGAAGGAGGAAATCAGTCATATAGCCGTTCATCCGCTCCGCCCCCAGGCTCCCCCAGTAGGACAGAAGCAGGGGCCGGTCGTCGGTAAAGCCCAGCTTCTGCCGGGCCTCCTGGCGGGTGTACTGGAAAAAGTCCCCCCGGACGGGGGTGCCGGTGACCACCACCTTGGCCGGATCGTCGTAATGCGCCCGGCTGTCCGCAAAGCCCACCATCACCACATCGGTGACCTTGCTCAGCGCCTTCGTGGTAAGGCCGGGCACAGCGTTGGACTCGTGGACGGCCGTGGGGATGCCGGCCTTGGCGGCCGCCTTTACCACCGGGTAGGAGGCGTAGCCTCCGGTGCCCACCACCAGGTCGGGCTTGAACGTATTCAGAATGGCCTTGGCCTGCCTGTCAGACCGCACCATATTGACCAGGGTGCCCAGGTTGTGGCCGATGGCGGCGGGGGTGAGGGAGCGCTGGAAGTTGGTGATGGTCACCGTCTTCAGCTCCATACCCTCCTTGGGCACCAGCCGGGTCTCCATGCCCCCGTCCGCCCCCACGAAGAGGATGTTTGCCCCATCCCGCTCCCGGAACATCCGGGCCAGGGCCACGGCGGGGTTGATGTGGCCGGCGGTGCCGCCGCAGGTGAAGAGAATATTCATAGAAAGGCCCCCTATCATTGTCACGCTTCGCAAGGGACTGACCGCTTGGTCGCTTTCCCTCCGACTCAGCCTGGTCTTCGGGCCGCCCTGCGGCCCTGCG
>NZ_CALPCU010000030.1:0-22108 GCF_943193085.1 Vermiculatibacterium agrestimuris
GCATCCTTTGGATGCCGGGCCGCTTTTTCGATCCTTTTACGTGCCCACTGTATGCGTACGCAGGTAACAGAGCCAGGCATAGCAGCCTTCCGGAGTGAGGTAGAGTCCGTCGGTGCTCAACGCGTCGGCCAGGCCCCCGGGCTGGGTGAAGGGGGCGGCGGTATCCACCAGATAGACCTGCTTTTCCCGGGCCAGCTGGGCCAGGAGGTAATTGCGCCGGGCCAGCAGAGTGTTGCTGGGGCTCTGGGCGGCGGAGCGGAAGGAGGTGACGGGGATCAGGGTCTGGATATAGATCTTTGCCTGGGGCAGGAGGGCGCGCAGGTCGTCGATGAGGGCGGCATACTCGCTGCAAAAGGTGGCCTCGTCCATCCAGGCGGCCTCGTTGAGGCCCAGCATCACATAGACCTTCGTCCACGCCCCGCCCTCCAAGGCTTGGGCAAGGGTGAGGTTTCTGTCGGTGTAGCTGTTTTTGGTGCGGGCGGTCTGGACGTTGATATCGGAGAAGGAGAGCACCAGGCCGGGAACCTCCGCTCCGCCGGCCATGGCATAGAGCCGGGGATCGCCCAGGAATACCGCGTCGGAAAACCAGTCCTCCTCCACCGCCGGCGCGGCGGGGACGGGGGCCTCAAAAAGAAGGGGGGCGTCCACCACTTCGGGAAGGGCGCTGGACTTCGGCTGGGAGGCGACGGCCTGAGAGGGAAGGGCGCACAGCAGCGCCAGGACTGAGGCGGCGCAGAAAAGGCGGCGTTTCATCTTCATCCCTCCAAAAATTCACTGACAGGGCCGTAATCAGAGGCGATGACCAGCAGCACCGAGCTGCCCCGCTTTTCAATGACGGCGTCCTTTAGCTTGTCCATTTCTTCCGGCATATAGTCCTCCAGCTCCTCCAGCCGATCCTCCACCCGGTAGCCCAGGGCGGTCTGGGCGGCCTGGGCGGCCTCGTCGCTGTCCAGGGTGAAGATGGCCAGCTCCTCGGCGGAGGAGGGGGAGGCATAGACCGCGCTGGCGGTAACAGTGGCCTCGTCAATGCCGTAGAGGGCGCAGGCGGTGGCCTGGTCGATCTGGGTCAGGGCCGTGGTAAAGGCCCCCTCCGCCTCCCGCAGCTCGGCAGCGTCCTGGGCGGGGGAGAACTCCGCTGTCTTTCCGCCGCAGGCGGTCAGGGACAGGCAGAGGACGGCAAATACAATGCCGGAGAGTATCTTTTTCATCTTATATCACCTTTTGTTATCAGGATGAGACTCCCGTATGGGTGGTCAGATAGTCCAGCCACAGCAGATAACCGGATTTTTTAAAGTGGACGCCGTCGGCGGAGAGGTCGGACTTCAGCTCCCCGTCCTCGTCCTCCATCACCTCGGCGATGTTGAGGAAGTAGACCTTTTTCTCCTGGGCCATGGCGACCAGGGCCTCGTTATAGGCGGAGACCCCCTCGTTGGTGACGTAGTAGGGCTGGTCATAGCTTTTGCAGTCGGAAGTGTTTACCGGGATAATGGACTGGACATAGATCCGGGCGTCCTCCTGGCTTTCCCGAATGGCGTCGATGAGCTTGCCATAGTGCTCGGCAAAATCCTGGGGGGCCTTGTAGCCCAGCTCGTTGACCCCCAGCATCACATAGACCTTGCCGTACTGCTTTTGGGCCAACACATCCAGAATGGGCAGCTTTTCTCCCTCCTGGCGAATGACCTTTTTGCCGTCCAGGATCTCGTAGACGGTGATGCCGGTGTGCTCCAGGAAGACGGCTTCGGCGGTGATGCCGCTGAAGATATGAAGGCCGTCGGTGCGGGAGTCCCCAATAAAAACCGCGTCGGCAAACCAATCCTCCTGGGCCACCGCTTCGCTCTCGGGGACAGGCTGCGACCAGTCCGGCTCCGGGGTGGGAGAGGGGGTGGGCTCCGGAGTCGGAACGGGGGTGTCCTCCGGCGTATGTACGGGGGCCTCCACGGCCTGGGAGGGAACTTCGGCGGCCTGGGGCGCGCCCGCCTGGTGGGACATGAGGGACATGAGGATCAGCGCTACGCAGGCGGCCAGGATGGCCATGAGCCAGAGGGAAGGATGGCTGGCGCCTCTGGCAGACGGAAGGAACTTGGACACGGGAGATCACTCCTTGGATGGATTCAGGGCACGGATCTAAAAGGGGGCGGAGAGCAGCAGCTTTTCCATATCGGCGAAGCTGGTGGCCCGGTAGGTGGGCTTGGGATGGCCCTCGCCCTTGCCGGAGCGGTCGAACCAGAGGCTGTCCAACCGGGCATTGAAGGCTCCGCGGATGTCGCTGGAGAGGCTGTCCCCAATGACCAGCACCTTTCCGCTCTGGCGCTCTGCGCCCAAGTCCTTCAGGGCTTTCTCAAAAAAGATCTTTTCCGGCTTGCGGCAGCCCATTTCCCCGGAAATATAGACCCGATCCGCAAAAAAGCGCTCCAGCGGGGAGCTTTTCAGCCGCTGCCGCTGGACAAAGGCCACTCCGTTGGTGACCAGGGCCAGCACATAGCGCTGGGAGAGCTTATAGCACAGTTTTTCCGCCCCGGGCAGAAGCACCGGGTTCTCCGCCAGGCGGTGGAGGCCGAAGTCGTTCCACTCTGCCGGGTCGCCCTCCACGCCCTCCTGCTCCAGAAACCGGGCGTACCGCTCCACCACCAGAGCCTCCTGGGAAATTTCGCCCCGGTCAAAGGCGGCCCAAAGGGCGGCGTTGATGGTCTTGAACCGGCCCTTTCGCTCCGCTGTAGGCTCCAGGCCGTAGTGCGCCAGGGTGCGGGTCAGGGAGAAGTCCTGGGCGGCGTCAAAATCAAACAGGGTGTTGTCGGCGTCAAAGAGGAGCCACTTGTATTTTGTCATGAATGGAGCTCCTTCCGGTTGTGATGAATGTTTTGCCACATCCGCACGATGGAGGACACCAGCAGTACCCCCACGGCGATGGCTCCCGCCACCCCCAAAGTGTGGAGGAAGGAGACCAGAAAGGCGTCGATCTCGCCGTTGATGGCGTGTTCCATGGTGTAGTAGATGCCGCTGCCGGGAACCAGAGGGAAAAAGGCCGCTAAAAGATACCCGGTGACAGGATATTTGCGCAGGCGGGCCATGATCTCGGCATAGGCCGAGATGACCACGGCGGCCAGAAAGGTCTGACTGATGTCGCTTTGCAGAAGGGGGGCGGAGAGAAGATAGGTCAGCCACCCCAGAGCGCCGCCGAGGGCGCTGATAAAAACGCCCATGCCGTGGATGTTGTAGACCACGGCGAAGCCTCCGCTGGCGACGAAGGAAAAGAAGATGGGCAGGATCCATTTTGTCAGAAATTCCATCCCTACACCCCCCAGAAAAGTTGGGTCAGGCCCAGGGCGAAGGCGGTGCCCAGGGCCACGGACACGCCGGTGAGCAGGGCGTCGGCGACTTTGGTGATGCCCGCCACCATGTCCCCCGCCATCACGTCCCGAATGGCGTTGGTAAACATGATGCCGGGAACCAGAGCCATCAGAGCGCCGATGATGATGGACTCACTGTGCTCCCCAATGCACAAATGGGTCGCCCCCAGGGCCATAAAGGCGGACAGGGCGGCGCCCAGCATGGATTTGAAAAAGAGGTTGGTGCCGAGCCGGGTCATGGCCATCAGGGCAAGACCCACGGCCAGGCCGCACACTCCGCCGCATATTGCGTCGCGCAAAGTCCCGTTGAAGAGCAGAGTGAAAGCGGCGCAGCCCAAAAAGTAGGCGGTGCAAAGAACGGGGATGGAATATTGCCGGCGGTTTTGAGAGATCGCGTCCAGCGCCGAGCGGGCTTCCTCCAGAGGAGGAGCTTCCCGGCACAGGCGGCGGCACAGGTCGTTGTAACGCTCGATGAGATCCACGTCGGTGCCGTGAGAGGGCATCCGCCGCACCTGGGTCAGGGTTTGCCCCTGGGGTGTGCGGAAGCTGACGATGATGCAGTTGGGGATGACAAAGGGGTCGGCGGCTTGAGCGCCATAGGCCAGAAGGAGCCGCTGGATCGACTCCTCTACCCGGTAAATTTCCGCGCCGCTCTCCAAAAGACCATAGCCCAGGTCGGCGGCCAGCTCCAAAAGGCTGTCGTAGTCCATGCGAGTCCCTCCTTCCCCCGAAATATTACAACATATCAGTTTACCCCATTTTTCCCTTCCCTGCAAGAGGGGAACGGGGCGGAGCGGGGGGAAATTTCAGGAGAGTTGGAGTCGCTCCTTGACCAGCTCGGCATAGAGATCCCGGAAGCTCCAACGGGCGTTGTGGGCGGTGAGCACCGCCTTGAGGCAGCTCCGGGCGCCCATACGGGTCAGAGCGGGGAGGAGACGGTCAAACTGCTTGCCGGAAAGGGCGCAGAACACCAGGACGGGCTCCTCCAGCGGCGCGCCCGCCGGGTGGGGCTGGGAAGTCTGGAGCCCCTGGGCCAGGACTTCTACGGTGCGGTCTAAGTCCTGGGTCTCCACCACGCGCAGCCGGAAGCCCTGGATGGCGCAAAGCTGCCGCAGCTGGCCGCCCCAGGGGGTGGGAGCGGGGGCGTAAAAGAGGATCGTGGGTTTCATTTTACCTCTGCCTCCTCTTCTGCCGGCGTTCTGTGCCAATCCTGGGAGAGGAACAGCCCCGCCAGGATAAGAGCCATGCCCGCCAGAGAGGCGAGGGTCATGCGCTCATGGAGCACAATGGCGGAGGCCACCACCGTCACCAGGGGAACCAGGTAGATATACACGCTGGTGGTGAGGGCTCCAAGCCGCTTCACCGCCAGGTTCCAGGTGACAAAGCAGGCCGCCCCGGCGCCGAGGCCCAGGTAGAGGATGCCGAAAAGATTTGCCGGGACGGTGAGGGCGGAGAGCTGAGGGTGGAAGTCCATAAAAAACAGGGCGGGGAGCATAAAGAGAAGTCCATAGAAAAACACCCGGCGGGTGCAGAGAATGGCGTCGTAGCCCAGGGCGTTGAATTTACGGGAGAGGATGGAATAGACGCCCCAGACGAAGGCGGAAAAGAGGCTCAAAAGATCGCCCCGAAGGTCGAGGGCCACGCCGCCTCCGCCCCAGCTGACCAGGGCCACGCCGCCAATGGCGGCGGCAAAGCCCAGGAAAAACCGGGGCCCCGGTTTTTCCTCCCCCAGGAACCGGAAGGCCAGCAAGGCGGTGAAGAGCGGGGCGGTGGAGACGATGACCCCCACATTAGAGGCCAGGGTGAAGGTGAGGGCGATGTTCTCGCACAGGTAGTACAAGGTCACGCCGCACAGGCCCGCGGCGGCGAAAAGAAGCTCCTCCCGCTTTCCGGCGGTTTTGAGCGTCCTGGGCCGGACGGCCCAGAGGGCGAAGTAGCCCAGCAGGAAGCGGATAAAGAGGATCTCGATGGGGCTGAAGGAGGCCAGCAGGGACTTGGTAAACACAAAGGTGGTGCCCCAGAGCAGAACGGTGAAGCAGGCGGCAATATGGCCGCTGCGGCGGGTGTTGTCAGACATAAAAAGACCTCCGGAACCTGTTGAAATATGGGCCTTGGAAAGATTCAGCGTGCCCGCGCCAAAAGGGTCACGGTCTCGATATGTTCTCCAGAGTCTAAACTCAACTCCATGCCCTCCCGGATGATGGGCAGCTTGAATTTGATGGATTTGAGCCACTGACCATTAGGCTGGCGCTCCTCATAGACATGAATCTCGGAGATGAGAGACTCCACAAGTTGGCGGCGTTCCAGCGGATTCATAATGGCATACAGACAGTCAAAGTAGATGAGGACTTTGTAGATGTTGTCGCTGGTGATCTTGTCCGCCTCAATGGAGGTCTTCTTAGCTCGGGCTTCGATAAGCTGATTTTCCACAGACTCGATTTTATCGTACAGCTTGTAGATGCGCTCGTCCAGGTCATTCTTCTGACGGAGGTAGTGCCGGTCATCTGGGTTGAGGCCATCCAGTTCCTCGGTCAGCCGGGACTTGAGGGAATAGATCTGGCGAAGCTCTTTTTCGTAGTTGGTGATCTCTTGATCGATGGCGGCAGTGTCCACCTTTAGATTGATCTTCTCCTGCATCATGGCGGCGAATTTGGGATTGCTTACCAGCTTGGTAATGACCTCCGCCACCGCTTCGTCCAGCAACTCTTCCCGGATCTGCTTTTTATAATTGCACTTGTGTCCCCGCAGCATGGTGCGGTGTTTGCAGCCATAGTAGTAAAAATCCTTGTAAAACGAGCCATCCGGGTGTCGCTTGGAGCTTTTGTTACCGTACATCCCGGCACCGCAAAGAGGGCATTTTACGATGCCGGAGAGAAGATGGATATGCTCATCCTTGCCCCGGTGAATATGCTCGTACCGTTTAGCTTGGGCCAACAGCTTCACCTGAGCCTGTTGCCAGACCTCCTCAGAGACAATAGCCTCGTGCTGGCCGTCCGCAAGCAAATAATTTTCCTGATGAACCAGGCGGTAGTCGTTGCGGGTACCGTGTACCTTTTCGGTCTTTCTGCGGCCATAGGCGATCTTGCCGCAATAAACGGGGTTTTTCAAAATCAAGCGAATAAGGTGAGCGTCAAAGAGTGTGTTTGTTCCGTTTTGCCGGGGTAGCTTGCGGATGCCGTGATCCTCCAGATACTTGGAAAGGCCGTTGGCACCAATGTCGGTGTTAACATACTGGTCATAGATGGTTCGGATGGCAACGGCCTCTTCTTCGTTGATCTCCAGCCGTCCATTCACCAGGCGGTAGCCGTAGGGGGCAAAGCCGCCGTTCCACTTGCCCTCTCTGGCTTTCTGGATGCGGCCCTCCATGGTTTGGACACGGATATTCTCCCGTTCGATCTCCGCCACAGCGGAGAGGACGGAGATCATCAGCTTTCCGGCATCCTTGGAGGAGTCGATGCCATCCTCCACACAGATGAGATTGACCCCAAAATCCTGCATGATTTGGAGGGTGGACAGCACATCGGCGGCGTTCCGTCCGAAACGGGACAGCTTGAATACCAGTACAAAAGATACGCCGTCTTTCCCGGATTTAATATCCTCCATCATCCGGGAGAACTCGGCCCGGCCCTCAATGGATTTGCCTGACTTGCCCGCATCCTCGTATTCCCCTGCAATCTCATAGCCGTTATATTCGGCAAAGGCTTTCATCCGGGCTTTCTGGGCATCAAGGGAGTATCCATCCGTCTGCATGGCGGTGGACACACGGGTGTAAAGATAGACCTTTATTTTTCCTCTGTCCATACTGTTCATGTTACGCCTGGCCCTCGGGAAGCTGCGGCAGGCTGCTGAGGTTTAAGGCTTGCAGGGAACGCATTTGCTGAACGGCCAGATCTCGCAAAGCCACCAGCCGTTCTGACTGTGCTTTGCCCTGCTCAATAAGGATGGCGTTATAGCTTTCCAGATTGGCCAGCACCAAAAGCTGTTGGAGAGTAGCCTCGTCCCGCATATTGCCCTTTTTGCCGGGGTGAGCCTCCCGCCATTGCTTGGCGGTCAGACCGAACAGAGCCACATTGAGAAGGTCGGCCTCGCTGGCGTAAGTAAAGGCGATCTGCTCCGCTGTCAGCTCCGGGGGAATCAGGTTTTCCTTGATGGCATCGGTGTGGATGCGGTAGTTGAGCTTGGCAATCTCCCGGTTCAGGTTCCATCCCAGGGAGATACGGCTGCTCTCATCGGATTTCAGCCGCCGGTAGTCCTTCATCACATAGAGTTGGAATTCGGGGGAGAGCCAGGTGGCAAAGGCCATGGCGATGTCCATGTGAGCATAGGTGCCGCCACCGTAACGGCCGGACTTGACCACAATGCCGATGGCGTTTACACCCTTAATCCATTTTGTAGGAGACATGGTGAAAGCGTTGGAGCCGGCCTGACTTTTAAAGGTGTCGAATTCGACGGGTTTAAAATCCGGGTTGTGCATGCTCTCCCACAGGCCGAGAAATTCGATGACATCCCGGCCCCGCATCCAGTTGCGGATCACATCGTTTGGCTCGTCGCTCTTATATTTTGCCAGATCAGTCAAGGAAATAAATTCGTTTTCGAAGTCTGTGGTATAGATACCAATATCAATTCCTTTGGCGTGGATGACCTCTTTCTTGATCGGATTTCCCATGAAAGGAACACCTCCTGTATTTCGTTTGGACAGCTCTATCACGATAATCATACCATAGCTTCCGGGCCTTTGCAACAAGGAGTTTGAGCTGTTTCGACTTCTTTTTCTGTGTTGTAAGATTTGGGAGCAGGGGCAGGCAGATTATCCAGATCCAACTGGTCTATGTACTTTTCGATCAATCCGGCCAGCAAATCCGCCAGACCGCTCCATTCATCTCGCATGGATACCCTCCTCACTCTTGACAAAATCGTTGTAATTGATCATAATAATTATATCAATTACAATCGTCTATTTTATAGACGGTGAGGAGGTTAAAAGCGGTACGCATGAGCAAAGGAATTTTGAAAAAGACGATGGCGGAGCAAAGAGAAGAACGGCTGGATGCCAAGCTAAAGGCTCTGGCAACAGAGGGAAAGTGGGACGAGGTGTTGGCTGAGCTGGATCATTTTGATGAAAACAACGAGCGGCGGCATCGGGAGCATCGGGATGACCGGGACCTGACATTACTGGAGCGACAACATTGTGAAGGTGAGTACGGCTTCATTGGACTACGGAGTTTGTGCAGGACGGAGGATTGGAATGAGATTATTTTCTTACAAGACCCGGAAGAGCTGTACCAGTTGGTAGAGGAATACCCGGTAAGCGCAGCCATGCGGGAACTGACGCCAAAGCAGAAGGAGATCCTGCTGAAAAACATTGTCTGGGGTATTCCAACAAAAGATTTGGCGGAAGAATCCGGGTGCAGCGTCCGTAATATCACCAAGCAGCGGCAGAGGGCGCTGGAACAAGTAAGGTGGCTGGTGACGGGAAAAACCGCCGCCAATCGGGAAAATCAGTCCTAAAAACAGAAAAACGTCCAAGCCGTACTTGCGGCCCGGACTGAAATATGATACATTGATTACATAGATTACACTGGAGGAATCTTCATGGAAATGAAAGCCATGTTCTCTGATTTGACCGTGCTGTGGAAGCGATGGTCGGAGTACCGGGTGGTGGAGCAGGCCTTCAACCGGCGGATATTCCGCTATCTGGTACCTGTACCGGGAGCCACAGAGGTGACCTACAACTGCGCCGAGCATGCCGAGCAGATGGTGGCCGATGCTTTGGAGCTGGGACGACAGCTCAATATGGAGGGCACCGACCAAGACCGCCTGTGTGCCGATTTTGCGGTCCGCTACGGCCTTTTGGGGCCGGATGTGGAGTTGGGACAAGCCATCGGAGAGGAGCCGGACACGCCCCCACCGTTTCGCCCTGTAGGCACGATAGAATACGGCGAGGATATGGATTCATTCCAAAAGGAATTCAAGCATCTCTATCAGCATTTTCTCCACGCCAACGGAGAAGGGGAAACTCCTGTTGGGGAATTGACTGGTCTTCTGCCGTACCGACTGACAGCTGGGCGGACACCCCAGCTCATCTGGGAGATCAAAAGCTTGGAATCAGTGTTGCGACTGACCTATGCAGCCCTGATCACAGCGCCGAGCAGAAGCCTCAAGATTTGTAAGAATTGCGGGAGGGTGTACTATAACCCCCGAGCCAAGAGCGAATTTTGTTCAACAAGGTGCAGGAATTATTATAATGTAAAAATGTATCGGGAGCGGGAGCGATAAAACGGCTAAAGATCAAATTACAAACAGAAAAGGGTGCTGAGAATGGACAATAAAAAGGAACAAGAGCGCGAGGAACTGCATCGGGCGATTTGGGCCATAGCCGATGAACTGCGGGGCGCAGTAGATGGCTGGGACTTTAAGAACTATGTCCTCGGCACTATGTTTTATCGCTACATATCCGAGAACCTCTGCAATTATATCAACGAGGGTGAGGTCGCCGCCGGAAATTCTGATTTTGATTATGCACAGTTATCTGATGTTGAGGCGGCGGAGGCTCGTGAGAGCTTGGTGCAGGAAAAGGGATTCTTTATTCTGCCCAGTGAGTTGTTTTGCAACATCAGGCGCAGGGCCAATCAGGACATACAGTGGGCCAAGGAACACCTCAATGAAACTCTGGAGCAGGTATTTCGCCACATTGAGGAGTCCGCAAAGGGTAGCGAGTCAGAAAGTAGCTTTGCCGGACTGTTTGATGATTATGATGTAAACAGCAACAAATTGGGTGCAACGGTAGCCAAACGAAATGAAAAGCTGGTCAAGCTTTTGAACGGTATTGCGAATATGAATTTGGGTGATGTCAAGGATCACCAGATAGATGCCTTTGGCGATGCCTATGAATATCTTATGACTATGTATGCCTCCAATGCGGGCAAGTCCGGTGGTGAGTTCTTTACCCCCGCCGATGTTTCTGAACTGTTGACCCGGCTTGGAACGGTGGGGAAAACGGAGGTCAATAAGGTCTATGACCCGGCATGCGGCTCCGGCTCTCTGCTGCTGAAAGCGGAAAAGGTGCTGGGGCGGGATGGCGTTCGAAACGGCTTTTTCGGGCAGGAGATCAACATTACCACTTATAACTTGTGCCGTATCAATATGTTTCTCCATGATGTGGGGTTTGACAGATTTGACATTGCCTGTGAGGACACATTGACCAGCCCCCAGCACTGGGATGACGAGCCATTTGAACTGATTGTTTCCAACCCGCCCTACTCCATTAAGTGGGCCGGGGATGACAACCCCATTTTGATCAATGACCCTCGCTTTTCCCCGGCGGGGGTCTTGGCCCCCAAGTCCAAAGCCGACCTTGCTTTTATTATGCACTCGCTGGCCTGGCTGGCCACCAACGGCACGGCGGCCATTGTTTGCTTTCCCGGTGTCATGTACCGGGGTGGGGCAGAGCAGAAGATCCGAAAGTATCTTATCGACAACAACTTTATCGACTGCGTGATCCAGCTTCCCTCCAATCTGTTTTTTGGGACCAGCATTGCTACTTGTATCATGGTATTGAAGCGAGGCAAGGCGGACAATAAGACCTTGTTTATCGATGCTTCCGGCGAGTGTATCAAGGTGACGAACAACAACAAGCTGACCCAAGAAAACATCGACCGAATCGTAAAGATCTTTTCCGCCCGTGAGGAAGTCAAGCATTTTTCCCACTTGGCCGATTACCAGGAAATCGAAGATAACGGTTACAATCTATCGGTTTCCACTTATGTGGAAGCGGAGGACACCCGGGAGAAGATCGATATTGTGAAGCTCAACGCTGAAATTGAAAAAATCGTCGAGCGGGAGCAAGTGCTGCGGGATGAGATTAATAAGATAATTAGAGAGATAGGGGCGGATAGCGATGCGTCTATCTAATGTACTATCAAAACCTCCGGCAAGCACATTTTCTCAAGTGGAAAATTTCTTGGGGAAGACCAAACTGGGGAGAGGAAAGCAGAGGAAAGTCAATGCGGGCACAGTGGGGCTTACATATTTTTGTAATCAATGTGATGACGATGTAACTTTTACCTTTGATGGTGAACTGTTCTGTATTGGAATAACTGACCGCTTGGTCAGCATTGATTGTGTTTTGACATGCCCTCTTTGTGGAGCATCTGTGCCAGTGTGGTTTCTTGTGGAAAGTAAAGAGGATATGTTGGCTCCCGCTCCTGAGGTGCGGATATTAAAGCGGAGTGAGCGCCTAACAGGAAATGTTCAGTTAAAGCACGGACACCACCCGGAATATTCAGAATGGATGGAAAAGGCGGAGCGAGCATATCGTGATGAACTGGGTGCTGGGGCAATCGTATATTTAAGAAAGATATTAGAAGATGTTACGATTCGAACGGCAGTAGATTTGGGCATAGAAACGAAAAAGAAGGGTGGGGCACCCAAGCCGTTTAAAGAAATATTGGATAGTGTGGAGACTCAAAGACCGATTATTCCAAAAGAGTTTTCAGAGGATGGATATAGACTTTTTAGAGAGTTGAGCGATGTAGTCCATGGCGATTATGATGAGCAGACGGGGTTAAAAAAGTATGATGCGCTTCGTAGGTTAGTGGTTGGAGTACTTGATAACGTGAAAAATGCTCAAGAACTTGTGGGGGCAAAAGCAGCACTGGGTTGGATTGAGGGAAAGGAGGGGCAGGTATGAGTCAGTTGGAAAAGCTTATTGCGGAGTTTTGCCCCGATGGGGTTAGCTATAAGAAAGTGAAAGATGAATATAAAAGGTTGCGAGGGACCCCTATTACTGCAGCGAAAATGAAAGATATCGCATCTTCTGATGGAGAAATCAGGGTGTTTGCGGGAGGGAAGACCGTCATCAACGCACACGAAAAGGACATTCCGAATGCCAATATCACAAGAGTGCCGGCGGTGTTGGTTCAGTCCAGAGGTGTAATTGATGTTGTCTATTATGAGAAGCCTTTTACTTTTAAGAACGAGATGTGGGCCTATACAGCAGATGAAAAAATCTCGGTAAAGTTTCTCTATTATGTTCTAAAAAATAATATTGAAAGGTTTAGAGAGGCCGCATCAGGAATGGGATCCCTTCCGCAGATTTCGTTGCCTGTTACAGAGGAATTTGTAATGCCTGTGCCCCCGCTGCCTGTGCAGCGTGAAATTGTCCGCATTTTGGACAATTTCACGGAGCTTACAGCGGAGCTTACAGCGGAGCTTACAGCGAGAAAGAAACAATATGAATTCTATCGGGATAAGCTCCTGACCTTCGATGTCCTCGGGGGGGGGGGCGATTGAGTGCGAGTGGCGGACACTTGGAGAGGTTATTATTTCTCTCAATACAGGGCTTAATCCGCGCCAGTTTTTCAAATTGAATACCGATGATGCCCATAACTACTATGTGACGATTCGAGAAATTCAAAATGGGACAGTTGTGTTTTCTGAAAAAACTGACAAAATAAATGATGAGGCACTTCATCTTTGTAATAATCGCTCTCATCTTGAAGTTGGTGATGTGCTGTTCTCCGGTACAGGTACAATTGGCGAAACTGCGGTGATAGAGGAACCGCCCATAAACTGGAACATTAAAGAAGGCGTTTACGTTATTAAGCCCCAACAGAATGTACTTAACTCCCGTTTCCTGATGTACATTCTCCGTACGGATACTTTGAAATCCGCAATCGCAAAAAAAGTAGCTGGCGGCACAGTCAAAAGCATTCCAATGGCAGAAATGAAAAAACTTCAGATTCCAATACCTACTCTCGAAGAACAAAATCGTTTAGTTGATGTCTTGGACAATTTTGATGCTATTTGCTCTGACCTGAATATAGGCTTGCCCGCAGAAATCGAAGCCCGGAAAAAGCAATATGAATTTTACCGGGATGCCCTGTTGACATACGCTGCTACTGGGCGGATAATCTCTACAGACAGACAGACAGACAGACAGACAGACAGACAGACAGACAGACAGACAGACAGACAGACAGACAGACGTAGCGCCCTGATTCGGCTTTGTCAATATGTTTTTGGCGTTGTTTTTGTGACATTGGAAGATATTTCTGAAAACTATGACAATCAGCGTAAACCTGTTACAAGCGGAAACCGTGAGGTTGGGGAGTATCCCTACTACGGTGCTTCTGGTATCGTAGACTATGTAAGCGATTATTTGTTTGATGGGGACTATCTGTTGGTATCTGAGGATGGAGCAAATCTTTTGGCTCGTAGTACGCCAATTGCCTTTTCGATTTCAGGGAGAAACTGGGTAAACAACCATGCCCATGTTCTAAAATTTGATACCTATGCAGCTCGACGCTATGTGGAATTCTATTTGAATTCTATTGACCTTTCGCCTTGGGTTACAGGAGGCGCACAGCCAAAATTGAATCAGAAGAATCTGAATAAAATTAAAATCCCGTTTCCTGCTCCGAAAGAGCAAGAACACATTGTAGCCATCCTTGACCGATTTGATGCTATTTGCAACGACATTTCAGAAGGCCTCCCAGCCGAGATTGAGGCCAGGCAAAAACAATATGAATATTATAGAGACAAGCTGTTGACTTTTAAGGAGAAAGTAATTTAATGGGAAAAGATAGAAACAAGAAGAACAAGCAAAAAAATGTGCCGATACAAGCGCCTCAAGGTTTTTCTGCAGAGGAATGGTCACATATTATTGCTAAGGCCATAGAAGAAGCCAATCAAAATCGGCAAGCAGAAGCGAACAAGCGGCAAACAGAAGAACAAAAGTCGTGGCAGCAAGCACTTGGAATTAAGGATTATTCTGGCGAACATAGACCGAAACGACAAGTATTAGAGTTTTTTAATATTCTAAGAGCGTTTTTAAAATTAATTTTTCTGCCACGCAGAAAAATTAAGGGAGATAGAGTGACCTTTTCTTTGCTCCAAATGCTTTCTGCAATGGCTTTTGGAATTGTTGGCGGCATTCTGCTTCTTGTTGCTCTCACTCTTGTTGCTATGCCTCCTATTATTGCGTTGGCGGGGGAGACAATTACTTGGTGGCAAGCTATCTGGAGTGTAATATGGGGTATTTTAATATTCCTTATATCGAGACTTTTCCGTATTGCAAGCATTGAACTTGAAAATATCGAAAATCGAGGCTATCTGTTGAGTATTTTTGCTTGTATAGTATCTATTGTTTCTCTTGTTGTAGCACTTGTGAGGAGGTAGATGGAATGGCCTATTTTAATATCGTTGCGGCAACCACGGAAAGCACTGTGGTTGCCGAATATGAGCCCAAAGCAACCCGCTCTGATGCCTATCAAAGTGAGGCTGAATTGGAGCGGGAACTGATTCGAGTGCTGACCACTCAGGGCTATGAATACCTGTCGATCCATACAGAGGGCGATTTGGTCAAGAACCTCCGTACACAGTTAGAAAAGCTTAACGATTATGTTTTCACTGATAGCGAGTGGGAGCAGTTTTTTGCCGATTGCATTGCCAACAATAATGAGGGGATCGTGGAAAAAACTCGAAAGATCCAGTCAGACCACATCCAGACCCTTCATCGGGACAATGGGATGACAAAGAACATTTCGCTGATCGACAAGAAGAATATCCACAATAACTTTCTCCAGGTCATCAATCAATATGAGGTTGGGATAGAAGATGGGGCCAACCATGATAACCGCTATGATGTTACAGTCCTTGTAAATGGGCTGCCCCTGATCCATATAGAGCTGAAACGCCGGGGCGTGGCTATCCGGGAAGCGTTTAATCAGATCAAGAGGTATCAGCGAGACAGCTTTTGGGCGGGACATGGGTTGTTTGAGTATGTGCAAATATTTGTGATATCCAATGGGACACATACCAAGTATTATTCCAACACCACCCGGAACAGCCATATTAAAGAAATGGATGAGTCCGGGCGACGGAAGAGCAAGAAGACCAGCAACAGCTTCGAGTTCACCTCCTTTTGGGCGGATGGTAAAAATAAAGTGATTCCAGATCTGATTGACTTCACGAAAACATTCTTTGCCAAGCACACGATTCTGAATGTGCTGACACGCTATTGTGTTTTTACTTCGGAAGATGTGTTGATGGTCATGCGCCCCTATCAAATTGCTGCTACCGAACGGATATTGAATCGGATCGAGGTCTCTACAACTTATAAAAAAGTTGGGACGATCGAAGCGGGAGGATATATCTGGCATACGACAGGCAGTGGAAAGACACTGACTTCTTTCAAGACTGCTCAACTGGCCTCCCAGTTTTCCTATATTGATAAGGTTTTGTTTGTGGTGGATCGAAAAGATCTGGATTATCAAACCATGAAGGAATATGACCGCTTTGAAAAAGGAGCGGCCAACGGGAATGCATCTACAGCCATTTTGAAGCGTCAATTGGAAGATACGGACGCTAAAATTATTATTACAACAATCCAGAAGTTGGATCACTTTGTGACAAAGAATAAGGGTCATACCGTATTTGAGAAGCACTGCGTGATTATCTTTGATGAGTGTCATCGGAGCCAGTTTGGTGACATGCACAAGAAGATCACAAAGGCGTTCAAGAATTATCATCTCTTTGGTTTTACTGGCACTCCCATTTTTTCAAAAAATGCAGTGCGGGGAAAGCATGCAGAATTATTGACGACCCCTCAGGCTTTTGGTGGTGAAGCGGATAAGGACGGCAGGCCGACATTGCCGCTCCATGCGTATACAATTGTAAATGCTATTAATGATGAGAATGTCTTGCCGTTCCGCATTGATTATGTGGATACGGTCAAAAAGAAAGAAAACATCAAAGATAAGAATGTAAAAGCTATTGATATTGAGCGGGTCATGGGAGCCCCGGAACGGATCAAAGAGGTCTCTGAGTACATTCTGGAACACTTTGACCAGAAAACAAGGAGAAACAGCTATTATTCCTTAAAGGGGAAGCGAATGGCGGGGTTCAATTCCATATTTGCGGTCAGTTCTATCCCTATGGCAATGAAGTACTATACAGAAATCAAAAGGTTGCTTGCTGAACAGCGGCGACAGCTTACAGTAGCTACTATTTTCAGCTATTCTGCCAATGAAGAAGACCCAGATGATGTATTGGGAGAGGAGGGCTTTGATACAGAGGCGTTGGATCAAACTTCCCGTGATTTTTTGGAGAGTGCAATCAAAGATTACAATGAAGCCTTTCACACAAATTTTGATACATCTGCAGATAAATTCCAAAATTACTACAAAGATTTGTCCATGCGGGTAAAAAACCGGGAAGTCGATCTTTTGATCGTTGTCAATATGTTTCTCACGGGATTTGATGCAACAACGCTTAACACGCTGTGGGTGGACAAGAATCTAAAAATGCACGGTTTGATTCAGGCTTATTCCAGAACAAACCGCATTTTGAATTCAGTTAAAACCTATGGAAATATTATCTGTTTCCGGGATCTCCAGCAAGCAACCGATGATGCACTTGCCTTGTTTGGAGACGAAAACGCTGGCGGGATCGTTTTGCTTAAGAGCTTTGAAGATTATTATCATGGGTTTGAAGATGCCAATGGGAGATATCATCCGGGATATATAGATCTGTTGGAACGACTGGATGCGGAGTTCCCTTTAGGACAAGAAATTATTGGAGAGCGTGCTGAGAAGGAGTTTATCAAACTGTTCAGTGCGATCCTCTCACTGCGGAATATCCTTGCATCCTTTGATAAGTTTGGCGATGTGGAGAATATGTCCGAGCGGGATCTTCAGGACTATCAGAGCATCTACATTGACCTTTATGATAAGTATCGGAATCGTGATGATGGCGATAAAGAGAATATCAACGATGACATAGTTTTTGAAATTGAGCTCATAAAGCAGGTGGAAGTTAATATTGACTATATTCTAATGCTGGTGGAGAAGTACCACGATGGCAACTGTGAAGACAAGGAGATTTTGGCCACCATTCAAAAAGCGGTGGACGCCAGCCTTCAACTGCGCAGCAAGAAAGAATTGATCGAGCAGTTTATCAGCCGGGTCAATGTGGAGACTTCTGTTCAAAGCGATTGGAGGCGGTATGTGTCGGAGCAAGAAGAGGCTGATTTGACGGAAATTATTTCTACCGAAAACCTTAAGCCGGATGAAACACGCAAGTTTATAGAAAATGCTTTCCGAGATGGGGCGGTTAAGACGACGGGAACGGATATTGATAAACTCATGCCGCCGGTTTCGCGCTTTGGGGGTGGGAATCGAGCGGAAAAGAAGCAGGGCGTTATTGACAAGCTGAAAGCGTTCTTTGAAAAGTATTTTGGAATCATATAAAACACGCAAGACCCGAGGATGTTTGTGTCCTCGGGCCTTGTGCGTGAGGATCAAAACTCGTCATGAAATTTGTGTCCTTGTTCCTGCTCCTCCATCATCTGCCCGTATTGCTCCATCAGCCCCTCCAGCACCTCCTCGGGGATGGACTTGAGAAAGCCCCGATATTCCCGTAGCCCGTGGATCAGCGACAGGCTCTCTTGGTGCTCCTGCTGGAGTTCCCATTGGGCCTGTTTTGCTTGCTCACGCAAGACCGTCTCGTTGTAACGCATGAGCTTGAGTTGCTCTTCATAGGGTCTTAACTTGGCCTCGAAAGCGTTGACCTGAGGATACCACTTTTCCAGCAGTTTTGAAATTTTCTCTCTCTGCTTATTGGCGTTGAGAGGGCCGATGCGCTCCAATTCCTTCTGAATCAGAGTCATTTCTTCCGTCAAACGGTGGGCCTGCTTATAGAGCCAGGTGGGGATGTGTTTGCGCTTGGTAACGGCAGCGGACTCGCCTCGCTCAAGGGAAGGAAACTCGGCGCTCATGTGGTCGTGAAACTTATCCTGCCACTCCACCAGCTTTTCCCGCCCGCCGATGACCTCCTTGGCGGAGAGCCGGTTGTCAGAGGTGAGTGGGACAAAACACAGATGCATATGGGGATTGCGCTCGTCCATGTGGACTACGGCGGAGAAAATGTTTTCAACACCCACTTCCTTCTTGAAAAATTCCAACGCCAGCTCAAAATAGTGGTGTACCCTTTCTTCCGGAAGGTCAGCTAAAAATTCCGGGGAGGCGGTGACAATGGTGTCGATAAATTTCACGCTGTCTTTACGGACCTTCAGCTTGGGATTTTTCCGCTGGGCCCTTTCGATGCGGGACTGGATCTCGGCATAGTATTTCATCTGTGGCTCTATCAGATGGTAGTTGAGATGGCTCCGCTCCAGGTCTACATCCGGATTGCTGGCGTACTGTTCCTTCCGGCGTTCATGGTGTTTTTCCAGGGCACTGGCCGGGCCTCCTTTCCGTTTGGCGAAACGCATGATGGCATAAGGCATAAAATAAAACTCCTTTCTTTGATGGCAGAGCTGGGTGGGGAATGGTAGGTTTTTCACATACCACCCCGCCAAATGGAACCGCTACCAAAGGGGGGCAGCATTGCAGGGTAACCATCCTTGGACGGCGGTTTCCCGCCCACAAAAAGTGCTCGGCTCCCGATGAGGGAGCCGAGCACTTTTGCGTGCGGTTGTCGGGGCGGTATAACGCACTATACCTTGCCGCCCCGCTGGGGCTGGCAAGGTGTGCGCCGGGGACACCCCGGACCCCGAAAGGCAGAGGAGAAAAATCGGCAGCGGCCACAAATCATTGTGGTCGCTGCCGATATGTAACGAACACTATATCATACCGAAATGCTCCAATGCTGCTCGGATAGCGGCTTCTTTTTCTGGCGGGCATTTGGGTTGCTGGGAGGCGCCTGATTTGGGCGGGTTGTAGCATTGCCCTACCTCCAGGCCGCATTTCTTCTTGACCTGGGAGATATACAGACTGGAGACTTTCAGCCCAAACCGCTCCAGTACATACGATTTGATCTCGTCATAGGTGGCCTTGCTCTCTGCGGCAGTCACATCCAGCTCACTCAGGTCCAGATCTACCTCAACGTGCTTATCGGCCTTGAGTTTGGTCAATAGACATACCGTCTCCACGTGGGGGGTGCGGGGGAAAAGGTCGACGGCCACGGCCTTTTGGAGGCGGTAGCCGCACTCGGCGAAGCGTTTTACATCCCGGGCCAGAGTGGCGGGGTCGCAGGAGATGTAGACCACCCGCTCTGGATCCATCTGGACGATGGAGGCCACCACCTGCTCTGCCAGTCCCTTTCTGGGGGGATCCACGGTGACGACCTGGGGGCGTGTGCCCGCCTGCGCCAGACGCTGGGCGATGGCCTGGGCGTCGCCGCAGAAGAACTCCGCGTTGGTGATGCCGTTGCGCCGGGCATTTTCCACGGCGTCCCCAATGGCCTCGGGCACGATCTCGCAGCCCATGACCCGCTTGGCTTTCCGGGCCAGGCACAGGGTGATGGTGCCGATGCCGCAGTAGAGGTCAAGGACGGTCTCCGCTCCGGTGAGCTGGGCGAAGTCCAGAGCCAGGCCGTAGAGAACCTCCGCCTGGGGAGTATTGACCTGGTAAAAGGAGGGCACCGACAGCTTGAAGGTGAGGCCCCGGAGGGTGTCCATGAGGAAGTCATCCCCCCAAAGAGTGCGGTAGGAATCGCCCAAAATGACGTTGGTTTTCCGCTCGTTGACCCCCAGGACTACCCCTTTCAGCTTTGGCTCGGTGGTGCGGAGGGCCTCCACAAGCTCGGCCTCGTGGGGGAGAGACCTGCCGTTGACCAGCAGACAGCAAAGGCTCTCGCCGGCCTGGTTGGTGCGCACATAGAGGTGCCGCAGAAGGCCGGCGCCGGCGCGCTCATCGTAGGCGGAGACGCGGTATGCGGTCATATAGTCTTTCAGCGCCTGGCGCAGCCGGGCCGCGCTCTCCGGCTGGAGAAGGCAGTCGGGTACGTCGGTGACGGCGTGGGTGCGCTGGGCGTAGAAGCCGATATTGGGCCCCTGGGGGCCGGGAGAAATGGGAAATTGGGCCTTATTCCGATAACGGAGAGTATTTTCGGAACCGTATATAACAGAAACGGGGAGGGAACAGCCGCCGATCCGGGTGAGGCAGTCCTGAACTTTTTGCCGTTTCAGCTCCAGCTCTTCGCCGTAGGTCATGTGCCGCAGGGCACAGCCGCCGCAGGCGGCGTAGTGGGGACAGTCGCTCTCCAGCCGGGCGGGGGAGGGCTCCAGCACTTGGGAGACGTGGCCCCAGGCGGCGGAGCGGCCCACCTTGTCCAGTTGGACAAGGCAGGTCTCGCCCCTGAGGGCGCCGGCGATAAAGCAGGTCATGCCGTCGGGGAGGTGAGAGATCCCCTCTCCGTTGGCGCCGTAAGACTGGATGGCGAGAGAGAGGGGAGGGAGCAGGGGCTGTTTTTTGGCAGGTTTCATCGCAACCTCCAGAAAAGGGAGATTTGTGGACGGAAAAGCTCAATCCCAGGGGAGCAGGATGTCCTCCAAGTCCGCGTAGGGAATGGCGAAGGTGGGCACGCCGATGGCCTGGGGGAAGTCGAAGCTGGAGAAGTAGACGGTGAAGGCGCTTTCGGTGAGGTAAAAGTTTTCCTCCTGAAAGGCGTTTTTCACCAGGGTCTCGTCCAGAACGGTATCGGAAAAGGCACCCTGGGCATTGAGGGCCAGAAGGCACTCTAGGATCCGCTGTTTTGCCTCGTCGGCGGGGCAGGAGAAGAGCTGGGCAAACTCCAGCCGCGCCCCGGTGGTCAGGTCAAAGGTGTCGGAGAGGGGATAGAGGGTGGGGTAAGGGCCGCCGGAGTTGCTGTAGTGGCTGCGCAGGACGCTCACCCGGGTGGGGGTGGACATGGTGAGCTCGTAGGACTCGGTGTCCACATAGTCAAAGAAGGGGTCGCCGGTGGCCTGGGTGACGGCGAAGTCGTCCATGGCCCAGGCGGCCAGGTCGGCGGAGGAGATGGCCAGGTCGTCCAGGGCGGCGGCGTAGTAGGCGTTGACTGCCTCGTAGGCGGGCAGGCCGTCGGCGTTTTTGATCAGCGGCAGGCGGTACTCGGGGACAAAGACGGGCGCCTCGCGGCCCTCGGCGGTGAAAGCGGTCATGTAGACCTGCTCGCCCCACTCCGGGGCGGGGGCCGGGGTGACGGCCGGGGCGGAGGGCTCCGAAGAAGCGGGGGCGGACGGGGGCGTGGAAGCCGGCGTGTGGTCTACTGTGGCACAGGAGGAGAGCAGCAGGCAGAGACACAGCGGGAGGGCCAGTTTGCGATCCATGGCACAGGCTCCTTTTTTAAAATCGTTTTATGATGCTCTATTGTTCTATCTTATCACAGGGCGGGCCTTGGGACAACCGGAAATTCCGCTTGCGGGGGAGAAAAGAATCGACTATAATAGAAAAAAGACAAGGGGGCGGCGATATGGCAAGGAACCGGCAGGAGCTGCTGAAAAAGGTTTGGGACGCTCAGGATGAGGCTTACGAGCTGATGGTGGAATATGACTCTCTGCCCCATCACTACGGGGAGGCCATCCTCTACCAGGCGGAGGGAGAGATCATCGACCTCATCGCCATCCACCCCGGGGTGACCATTACTGACCTGGGGAACATTTTGAAAAAGACGGCCTCTGCCTGCTCTCAGATCGTGCGCAAGCTGCGGGAGAAGGGCTGGGTGGAGCAGACCCGGAACCGGGAGAACAACCGGGTATATAACCTGACGCTGACGGAGACGGGGATGCAGATCTACCAGGGTCACCAGGCGTTTACCCAGAACTGCCGGGACATCACCTTTGAGCTGCTGGGGGATTTTTCGGAGGAGGAGCTGGAGACCTATCTGCGGGTGCAGGAGAAGCTCAACGAGGCATATCACGGCGACGTGAAGCGCAGCCGGGAGCGGTTTATAAGGTAAAAGGGAAGCCGGGCGGCGAGAGC
>NZ_CALPCU010000031.1:0-20597 GCF_943193085.1 Vermiculatibacterium agrestimuris
ACTGGTATTGCTGGGCTTGGGATGAGCGCGGGGGGGGGGGGGGGGGGCGCGCTAACCCTTCAAATTTCAGGCTCGTTCAGCGGTCTATTTGGTTTAGCCGCCGATGGCCTCCGCGGCGTACTGGGCAACGACCTCAGAGACGTCGGCGCCCTCGCCCACCTTCTGGAGCATGGTCCACCAGGAGGTACGGGCCTGGGCCCAGTTGGTGGTGACCTGGTAGTAGTCGCCCAGCAGAGGCATCAGGACGTTGTACTCGGCCATGATGGCGTTGTCGGCCCAGATGTTGGACAGGTCGGCGCCCTCGGCGGTGTTGCGCACGGCGAAGTAGTTGGCGGTCTTCACGGCGTCAGCGGTGTGCTCGCTGTCGCACATGTACTTAATGAACTGCTTGGCAGCGGCGATCTTGGCATCGTTGCCGTTGTCAAAGATACCGAAGCCCCAGATACCGCCCTGCAGCTTGGCGTTGCCGTCCTCAGAGGGGAAGGCCATGAAGGCGATCTCCTCGCCGGAGACAGTCTTGCCAGCGCCGGTGCCGGCCGCGTTGGGATCGAGCTGCTGGGCAATGTTCCAGCAGAAGGCCATCTTCAGCGCGCCCTGATAGAACTTGGCGATCTCGTCGCCGCCGGCCAGGGAGGCGTCGTACTCGATACCATTGGTGTCGCGCAGCTTCTCAAGGGCCTGGACGTTCTTGGGATCGTCCCAGGTGTAGGCAGTGTGCTCGGCATTGGTAAAGGTGCCGCCGTAGAGGTTATTGACCAGGGCCCGGGTGCCCTGGTCACCGCCCTGACCGGCGCAGTATACAGCGCCGACGGTCTGGCCGAAGTGGGCGTAGAGGGCGTCAACAGCCTTGAAGAAGTCCTCGGTAGTCCAGGTGTGGGTCTCCAGATCTAAGTACTGGTCAGCGCCGGCGGCCTTGAAGGCGTCCAGGTTGACAGCCATGCAGTGGGCGGTCATGACCAGGGGATACTCATAGATAGAGCCGTCGGTGTCGGTGCAGGCGGCCATAGCGGCGGCGTTGATCTCCTTCTTGTCGGTGTCGTCCACCAGGTCGTTCAGCGCCACCATGTGGCCGTTGGCGCCCCAGTTGGCCACCAGACGCTCGGGGCCTTCCATGATAAGGTCGGGGGCGTTGCCGGCAGAGAGGGCGGAGTTGACCTTGTCGTCGCCGTCAGCGTAGGCCAGGTACTCCACGGTGACAGCGATGCCGGTCTCGGCGGTGAAGGCGTCGGTGAGAGCCTTCACCTCAGCCTCCTTGCCCCAGTTGCCGATGGGGTAAGTCCACAGGGTGATGCTCTCCGCACCGGCGGGCTCAGCGGCCTGAGACTGGGCGGGCTCAGCCGCCTTGGACTCCTCGGGGGCGGGAGTGGTGGCGGAGCCGCCGCCACAGGCGGCCAGGCCCAGGAGCATGGAGCCAGCCAGCAGCAAAGAGACGAGCTTGCTTCTTTTCATGGTGTTGTCCTCCTCATTTTTGATGGTTTTTGACCTGAGTTTTCCAAGGTCGTTGTATAAATTGTACAATTCTTCCATTGGTTTGTCAATAGGGTTTGAAAATAATTTTTATGAACCGCTTTTTTTGAAATTTCTTTCGTTCCCCACGACAGTTCCCTCTCACAGGTGTTTTTCGCCCAGCGCTTCCGCCACCTGCTTTCTCCGGGCGCGAATGGTCTCCATATCCCGGCGGCTGACCTCGCTGAAGAGCACATCCACCAGGTAGAGCTGCGCCATGCGGGCGGCCACGGAGCCCAGCTGGAGGGGGCCCTCATTGGAGCCGCACTCCAGCACCACATCGGCCAGCTCCGCGCCGGGGGATTTGGGGTAACGGGTGACCAGGATGCACTTCACGCCCCGCTGTCTGGCGATCTTCAATATCTCCAGCAGATCCCGGGTGGCGCCGGAGTAAGAGAAGTAAAAGATCAGATCCTCCTGTGTGAGCAGTGCCGTTCGGATGGCCTGGGTGTGGGAATCCGCGACGGCATAAAAATTGGGCATGGCGGTGGCGAAGAGATGGGCGGCCTCCTGGGCCAGGAGCATGGAGCCGCCCTGGCCCATGCACAAAACCCGCCGAGCCGACAGCAGAAGGTCGGCGGCCTTTACGATGTTCTCCGGACGGATGAGCCCCAGGGTCTGGTTCACCGCCTCCACATCGGCGGCGCAGATCTTCCGGCACATATCCTCCACGCTGTCCTCCGGCAGCACCTCTCCCGACAGGGGGTTGGCGCTGCCGGCCTGGATGGCGGCAGTGGAGTTGGCCACCGCCAGCTTGAAGGCGTTATAGCTCTTGTAGCCCAGCCTGCGGCAGAAGCGGGACACCGTGGCCTCCGCCACCTCCGCGGCCTGGGCCAGCTCGGAGATGGACATGAACTGGCTCTCCCGGCGGTGGGCGGTCACATAGTCGGCGATCTTTTTTTCCGAGGCGGTGAGCTGGTAGTATTCATGGTTGATCTTGTCAAACACACTGCCAAACGACATAGACCCTCCCTTACGCGCGGGAAATGAGCTCATCCAGCATCTTGTCACACATGGTGAGCGCCCTGGGCAGATGGAAGGGGCCTTTGAAGGTGGAGCCCTTGGTGGAAGGCATGGTGGGCTTGCCGTCCCGGCGGAGGTAGCCGTACCACTCGCCGTACTCGGGGTCGGCAAAATGCGCCTTGCAGTAATCCAGGGTCTTCTCAAACCACTGGAGGTACTTCTCCTCCCCGGTGTCCCGATAGAGCATGAGGGAGGCGATCAGGATCTCGTTGTGGGGCCACCAGAGCTTCATGTCGTGCTCATAGGCCTCCGGGGGCTTGCCCAGGCAGTCGATAAAGTAGAGCAGTCCTCCGTACTCCTTGTCCCAGCCGGCCTCAATGGCCCAGTCGAAGATCTGGGCCGCCTTGCCCACCAGGGCGTCGTTGCCGGTGCGCTTGGCGTGCTCCAGCAGGAACCAGACCCCCTCGATGTCGTGGCCGGGGTTCACCGTGCGCCCCTCGGTGTAGTAGAGCCGGGGGTTGCCGTCCACGTCCACATTCTCCAGCAGGCACTTCAGTTCCGGCTTCACGTGGTACTTAAAGATCTCGTCCACGCACTGGTTCGCCCGCTCCTCATAGAGGGCCGCCCGCTGGGGATCCACCCGCAGGAGGGTAGAGGTGACGTTGAGGATGATCATGGGGGTGCCGAAGGCCCGGCCGGTACGGGTCTCCGGGATGGTCTTGGGGCCCAGGCCGGTGGGGTCGGGCTTTCCATGGGCCAAATCCCAATAGAGGTCATAGGCCCTTCTCGCCCGCTCCAGACAGGCCGCCTCTCCGGTCACTCCATAATACTCCGCATTGGCCAGGGCATAGAACGCCTCGGAAAAATAATACCGGCGCTGGCGCAGGGGCTCACCTTGGGCGGTGACGGTGAAGTACATCCGTCCCCCGGCCTTCTCGTTGATGCAGTGGGCCTCCATAAAGTCCAGGCAGCTCTTGGAGGCGGCCAGCCACTCCGCCTTGGCGCCATAGAGATGGCACAGCCAGGCGAAGATCCAGCCGCACCGGCCCTGCATCCAGACGCTCTTGTCGGTGGAGTAGATCTCCCCCTTCCTGTCCAGGCAGGTATATACGCCGCCGTTCTCCCTGTCCATGCCGTGCTCCAGCCAAAAGCCCACACAGCGCTCCAGTTCCTCCTGGATCCACTTCTGATGGCTTTGCAGTCGGGCCTTGTCCATAAAAATTCCACCTTTCCACATTGGCTTTTTGGGGATTTTGCTACCCTTATGCCCATATCATACCCGCAGAGAGCCCCCCCGTCAAGAAAATAATTTTCAAAAAGCTGAAAATTTGCTTGACAGATGAAAAAAAGCTGGTAGCCTATAGGGTAGGATCATGTTATGCCCCGTTCCACCAAAAAGAAGGAGGAATCCCACCATGCAGCATCTTGGCATTCAGGTCAACGTGAAAAACGTCCCCGAGCTGGATAGAGGATTTATTCCCCTGCTCCAATTTGACCGGGCCTTCCTGGCCGGGGCAAAGCAGCCTCTTGACATTGCCGTGGAGCGCTCCGGCGGCCAGGTGGCCGTCTTCCGCACCAAGATCCACGCCACCGCCGATATGGCCCAGGCCGATCTTTACTACGTAGAGCGGATCGTCAAGACTATGCTGTGGCTCTACGGCGGCTTCAAGGTCTATCTCACCGACCGCGCCCTGTGTGAGAAGCTTCGGGGCATCTACGCCAAGGGCGGAGAGCAGTTTTTCGACTTCGACTATATGGCCAACGTCTTCGAGCACCCCTTTGAGGTGGTTCATTGCGAGGCCGTCCCCCAGGAAAAGGGCGACCCCAAGGCCATCGGCCGCCACCTGGAAGGCTGCCGCATCGGCTTCGACGCCGGCGGCAGCGACCGGAAGGTCTCCGCTGTCATTGACGGCGAGCCGGTGTTCTCCGAGGAGGTGGTCTGGTTCCCCAAAACCAACTCCGACCCGGACTACCATTATGACGGTATCGTCGCCGCGCTCAAGTCCGCCGCCGGGCACATGCCCCGGGTGGACGCGGTAGGCGTCTCTTCCGCCGGCGTGTACATCAATAACCGCACCATGAACGCCTCCCTCTTCCTCCAGGTGCCCAAGGCCGACTTCGACGCCAAGGTCAAGGACATCTATATCCGGGCCATCACCGACACCTTTGGAGACGTCCCCTACGCCGTGTGCAACGACGGCGACGTCTCCGCCCTGGCGGGGGCCATGAACCTGGGGGAGAACAACGTGCTGGGCATCGCCATGGGCACCAGCGAGGCGGTGGGCTATGTGGACAGCGAGGGCCGCATCACCGGCTGGCTCAATGAGCTGGCCTTCGTCCCGGTGGACGCCTCTCCCGCGGCCATGCGGGACGAGTGGAGCGGCGACATCGGCTGCGGCGTGAAGTACTTCTCTCAGGACGCCGTTATCAAGCTGGCCCCCGCCGCCGGCATCACACTGGATGAGAACCTCTCCCCCGCCGAGAAGCTGAAGGCCGTTCAGAAGCTCATGGAGACTGAGGGCTCCCCCGCCGAGGCCATCTACCGCTCCATCGGCGTATATCTGGGTCACTCCCTGGCCCTCTACCACACCTGGTACGGCTTCCGGCACGTGCTGCTCCTGGGCCGGGTCATGTCCGGCCGGGGAGGCGACATCATCCTGGCCGAAGCCAAGCGGGTGCTGGCCGATGAGTACCCCGAGATCGCGGGGCAGATCAATGTAGCCCTGCCCGACGAAAAGTCCCGCCGGGTGGGTCAGAGCGTGGCGGCCGCCTCTCTGCCGGAGGTCAAATAAATGAAAAAACATATCGTCTGCCTGGGCGACTCCAATACCCATGGCTACTGCGCCGATCCCGCCGACTGCGCCGACAGCGCTCTTCAGCGGTTCAACGAGGAGGAGCGGTGGACCCAACTGCTCCAAAAGGCCCTGGGAGAAGAGTACCTGGTCATCGAGGAGGGCCTCAGCGGCCGTACCACCGTCTTTGACGATCCCCTCTACGAGCACCTGGCCGCCCTGGACTACATCTGGCCCTGTCTGAAAAGCCACGAGCCGGTGAGTCTTCTCATCATCATGCTGGGCACCAACGACGCCAAAGAGCGCTTCGGCATGAACGCCTATGCCATCGGCCTGGGAATGAAGCGGCTGGTGCAGAAGGCCCAGACGGTGGAGTGCTGGAGCGGCGGCAAGCCCAACATCCTCATTGTCGCGCCCCCCGCCATCGGCGAGGGAGTGCTCACCTCCCCCGCGGCCGACGAGATGGGTACCATGGGGCCCTCCTGTGTGGAAAAATCCAGGAAGCTGCCCGGAGAATACCGCCGGGTGGCCCAGGAGACGGGCTGCGCCTTCCTCTGCGCCGACGAGGCCGGGTGTGAGTTCAACCAGGTCGACTTTATGCACCTGACCCGGAAGGGCCACGCCCAGTTGGCCGAGAAGCTCTCCAAGCTGGTACCGGGGCTGCTGGGCTGAGCCACCGCCTTCGGGCAAACGGCAAAACCGTGTGTTGTCAAAAAAGTGGAGCTGTCGACCCTCTTCGGGCCGGCAGCTCCACTTTTCTATCTTTTCAGACCCTTCGCGATTGCGATCAAGCTATCTAACCGCTCTTCACTTAGCCCCTTTGCCGCATCCATAAGCTCATGGGCCTTTCCGTCTCGGTGTCGAAAAATTCTCTAAGGATGGGATGGCCGAGAAGGGGACTGGCAAGCACAATCACATCGCACTCCCGCACCACAGGATAAATTTTATTCATGTCGTCCCGCTGAACGCAGGGACACTCTTTGCTGCTGTGTCCACCAAAGCACCCCTTACAGCCGTGGATATTCATACTGTCCAGGAAAAACTCGGTTACAGTATGGCCGGCACTCTCCGCACCCTCGGTGAACGCTTTGACCAGCGCGGAGGTATTACCATTTCTGCGGGGACTACCATTGAGAATGACAATCTTCTTGGACATGGTATTCTTCCCCCTTAAAATTTCTCCGCCAGAGCAGCCGCTTGTTTACAGCCGTCTGTCTTTTCAATGTCACCGATATTCAGGACGCCCGGAACAAGAACCTCTCCAACCATCTTCCATTTCATTAGTGCGGCAGAGCGTTCTATGGGGACGCGCACACCGTCAAAGACGGACATATCATCTTCTTCACAACAGGCGATCACTGCACACTCTTTCCCTGCAATATCTTTTCCACCTACTACAAAAGAGAACAGGCGGTCAACGACCCCTTTAATTTGCGCAGGGATGGAATACCAATACACAGGCATAGAGAAAACCACAGCATCGGCCTCCAAAATAGCGGGAGCAATCGTATTAAAATCATCATCAAAGGAGCAGGCTTTTCCTGTCCTAAAGCAAGTCTCGCAAGCCCGGCAGCCCCCCACATTTTTCAGCGCAGCGTCAAAACGGGTAATAGTGTGTCCTTTGGCTTCTGCCGCTTGAACAAATGCCTCGGTCATAGCAAAGCTATTGCCTTTCTTTCGAGGACTGCCGGTAACAACAACAATTTTTTTGCTCATGCAAAGCACCTCCTGATTTTGCGGGCTTGACTTTCTCCGCACCCGATAGTATTATTTTAGCAAGAATTAAAGCAAAATCAAGTACGCACATATAAGTGCAATACTAACCCGGAGGAAAGCGTACTATGAATGAACGCTGTATTTCGCAAGAGTGTCTCAATGATACTGGTTTTAGCTACACCCTGTCTTTAATCAGTGGGAAATACAAAATGATAATCCTTTATACCTTGATGGAATTTAAGGTCGTTCGTTTCAATGAGATGAAAAAATATATTGGGAGTATTTCTTATAAGACACTGAGCTCCACGCTAAAAGAACTAGAAGCAGATCAACTGGTACATAGGGAGGAATATCCCCAAATTCCACCCAAGGTTGAGTATAGTTTAACGGAACGCGGGAAGTCTCTCATGCCTCTTTTAGATGAAATGTGCGATTGGGGTGAAAAAAACAGACTTCTGACCACGTAATTGGCGGCAAGCAAGGTAAGTGTATGGACACTTGCGATTTTTGCGCCTCTCTTTGGAGCGCTTGGCCACCTGTTCATAGTCATTGCGTAATATGGTCGCTGATTTTAGCGCCATAGAACCTTTCCTCTCAACAAAAGAAAGGCCGCGAGCGATAAACCCGCTCGCGGCTTTTCTTTTCCTCTTATCCCAGGGTGGCCTCCACCAGGGCCCAAACCTGCTGGGCGCTGATGCCGGAGCAGTCGTAGCCCACCACTGTGCCGTTGTCGTGGAGCACATAGAAGTGGCAGATCTCTCCGCCGGTGTCGTGGTCGTTCATCCGGGCCTTCACCACCTCCAGGGACATATCCTCTACCCGGAAGGCGGGCTTGTAGAAGGCCATCCGGTACTCCTCGGGGACGGTGTCCGAGATGGGGCCGTCATAGAGCCGCCAGTCGTAGCTCTCGGGCACGCTCACGTCCACCAATTGATCGTGGTAGTAGTCGGCGCTGTCCCCCTCGGGAAGGTGGACGTCGATCTCCACGTTGTCGTACCCCTTGCTCCAGCGGACGAAGAGGTAGTTGTAGTTTTCCTTCTGGTAGCTGAGCCGGCCATAGAACTCGCTCCAGTTCACCGGGGCGGTCTGGGGCAGGTAGGGGGCAAAGTCGGCCCGTTCCCGGGCCTGGGCCAGAGTGTCGAAGGAGGCTTCCTCCCAGACAGGGATATTGTCATTGTGGGCAATGTGGTCGAAATAGCACCTGCTGTCCGTCCACTGGGCGGCGCGCATGACAAAGCAGGCGTGGAAGAACTTGGCCCTCTCAGCGGCCTTTTCCTCCCCCTCCCCGGCGTCGCTGTGGGCGCTGCGGAAGCGGTAGCCATAGCCGTCCACCATAAACTCGCTGGTGCACACGTAGTCGGTGAGGCCGTCCCCGTTGCGGTCGTAGACATGGTAATAGGAGGTGACCTCCACCCCGTTCACGTCCACGCTCTCCCCGTCCGGGTCGACCAGACACTGGGGAGGCAGGCGGCCAGGGGAGACCTGGAGTTCGAAGGTGTCCAGTCCCTTGGAACCGTAAACCGTGAGCATCCAGAGCCCGCCCGTTCCGTCGTAGGTGGCGCCGGCCCGGACGGTGTAGCCGTCCCAGCCCAGCACCCAGGGCAGGTCGGTGTCGGGATCCAGGTCGGCCGGCTTGCCCTGGGGGCCCCAGAAGATCTTCTGGAGATCGGCCAGGGTCAGCTCCACGAAAAAGCTGCCGTCGGGCAGGGCAATGGAGGCGGCCACCTCGTTCATCCCCTCCTGAAAGTTCAGGGCAGGCATGGCGTAGAAGTTGAGCCGCTCCTCGGTGGGGCTGTGGATGAGGAAGCCGTCCTTGGGGGTCGCCGCCGGGTCGGTAGTACTTTCATCGGGCGCCAAAGTGGGCTCAACGGCCAGGATGTCCTCCGGCCCACTCCCGTCGCTCACCGCCACCGGTGAGGTCGCCGCCGGGGGGCTGGTGTGCCACCAGCCGCTGCCCAGGCCGAAGATCAGGGCGGCACAGGCCGCCAGAGCGCCGAATTTCATATAAATACCTCCTTTTTTCTTCTGCTTTGGCGCCTCCAGCGCCAGAAGCCGGGCGTGGAGATCCGGGGAGACCTCCTGCCGGGCCATATAAGTCTCATAGTATTCCATCCCGTTCACTCCTTCCTGTCCCCCAGCAGAGCGCGCAGCCGTTCCCTGGCCCGGGAGAGCCGGGAGCGCACCGTCCCCTCCGCCACGCCGGTGATGGCGGCGATCTCACGGGTAGACCAGCCCTCGTAGTAAAAGAGGTGAATGGCACACCGCTCCTCCGGGGGCAGCTGCCACAGCTCCTCCAGCTCCTCCCGCTCCCGCGGCTCCGGGGCCGGAAGGGTCTCGGGCAGCTCCACCACCTGCCGCCAGGAAAGGCGCAGGCGGCTTTTGCAGCCGTTGACCAGCACCCGCATGAGCCAGGCGGCGGGGTTTTCCAGGTCTGCCGGGGCTTTTTCCAGATATTTTACAAAGGCGTCCTGCACCGCGTCCTCCGCCTCCTGGGGATCGCCCAGAATGGCCAGAGCGGCCCGGTACAGCCGGTTTTCGTTCTCCTCGATCAGCTTCGCCCATTCCACCGGCCGGTTGGATGTGTGGGCCATGGTCTCACCTCCTTCTGCTCATATGACGCTTGAGAGGGGCAAAATGTTGCAAAAAAGGCCGCCGAAATTTCGGCGGCCTTTTTCGGGATCGTCCTCCCTTATGGCTTACACTGGCCGCAGGGCTCGTAACCCATCTCCAGCAGGGCGGCGCGGGAACCGCTGTAGTCCTGGCGGTTACCTTCGCTCATGGAGGCCACCCCCGAGCAGTTGGGAAGGTGGAATTTCTTGCTTTTTATATTGAGCACGTATTCCCCCTCCTCATCGGGCCCGTCAGTGGGGATGGCCCCGCCGGGACCGGGGCCGGCCTTCGCAGGCGCCTCTCCCTCCAGGGCGCTCTCCCCGGTGGTGTAGTCGATCTCCACCCCGGGCTGGACGTTATAGACGAACACGTGGAAGCAGACTCCCTCCCCTCCATCCTCCACCGACAGGGCCTCCATCTCCACGCCGGAGGCCACTAGATCCATGTCGTGGTAGATGGGGGTGACCCGGTAGAGCACATGGTTGCCGGTCTCCTTCACATAGTCCGCCACCTGACCTTCAAAAGGGAGCATCCCGTCCACATTCATATACCGGGTGCCGGTGATGAGATTGAGTTCGTTGGCGTTCTCTCCGGTGAGCTGCCAGCCGATGAGGTGGCAGCGGTTATAGAGATATTTGCCGTCCACGCAGTCGTACTTCACCGTCTGCCAGCCCGAGGGCTTCACCTGGCCGATGGAGCCCCGCTCTTCCGTGGGCATGGTCTCCGGCCCCACGTTGGCATAGGCCGCGCCGCACCGGCCGAAGTAGTCCAGCTGGCTGTACCGCTCAAAGGCAGTGGAGGTCTTGTCCCCATCGGGGAAGCTGGGGGTATTCTCCTCCAGGATCACATAGGGCTCCCCGGCATAGGCGGGCAGCTCGTCCAGGGTATAGGAGGGGGCCTGCTGGGCCGGGGCGCAGGATACCAGCAGGCAGAGCAGAAGCAGCAGGGCGGTCATCCGGCGTTTCATGGGCATTTCTCCTCTCAATTCAGGTTGAGGCCGGGCATGGACAGCGAAGGGGAAGTGTGATATGATAACAAAAACTGATCCAAGCAAAAAAGGAGGTCTTTCCCGGTGTTCGGAAACTTTTTCAGCGCCGACAACCCCTTTTTCCTCCCCTTTGGAAAGCTGGTGGACGTGGTCTGTCTCAGTCTTTTGTGGGTGGTGTGCTCCCTGCCCATTGTCACCCTGGGCGCCGCCACCGCCGCACTTTACGACGCGGCGGCCCGGTGTGTCCGCGGCGGCCAGAGCGGGCCCTACGCCCGGTTTTTCAGCACCTTTAAGGGGAGCTTGAAGGCGGGTCTTCCGGCGGGGCTGCTGACGGCCGCCGCCGTCTGGGGCCTCTACCGTCTCCACCACTTTCTCTATCTTCATGCCCTGGAGCGGGGGCTTTGGTATGGGATCTATTTCTTTTTCTGGGTGCTGGCCCTGGTCTTCATCGGGGCCATGGGCTATGTCCTGCCCGCCCTGTCCCGGTTCGAGCTGGGCTTCGGCCGGCTGCTGGGCAACTGCCTGCGCCTGGCCATGGCGCATCTTCCCTCCACGGTGGGGCTGGGTCTTCTGCTGACGGCGGCGTTTATCCTCTTCTATGACTTCCCCCTCATCGCCATCTTCTGTCTGCCCTGTCTGGCGGCGCTGGGGGCCAGCCTTTTTCTGGAGCGGATCTTCAGACCCTTTATGGGGGAGAACTAAACCCTTTTCCTCTATTATAATGCCAACCGGACGAAGCCGCAAGCTTTGACAGCTTTTCCGCACAAACGGCCGAAAAAGGAGCGAGCATCATGGACTACGAGGCTCTCTACATCGCCCAATCGAAGCATTTCGACGCCCCCTTCCTCAAGGGCTTTTCCTTCGCCAACGAGTGGCGCAACGAGTGGAAGCGGATCCTGCGCGCCGCCGCCCGCGCCCCCGAGCTCTACCCTGTCCAGCGGCCTGAGGCGGTCTATTCCCTGCCCCACAGCTTCTATGATACGCAGATCCTCTTCCAGTTCGACCGGGACAAGCTGTGGGACTGGTTCCAGCGGGACGGCAGGCTGAAAGAGCGGCGGGTCTTTCTTCCGCGGGAGCTGAAGATGAACGGCGACGGGGAGGTGGGCATCAAGGATTCCCAGCTCACCTGGGATCCCGACGCCCCGGAGCCCACTGTGGATCCCGCGGGCAAGGAGATCTTCGCCGCCTCCCTTCCCGGCCTGCCTCCCCCGCTGCGGGTGGTCTATGGCGGGCAGCGGGTGGAGCACTGCTTCACCGGCTGGAAAAAGAACAAGTTGCCCATCCACCTCATCCAGGCGGAGTTTACCCCCGCTTTTCTGGGGGATTCCTTCCAAGTGGCCTTGTACCTCTTCTGGATGGACGTGTGCATCCTGTCGGAAAACTGTATCAAGCTCAAGGAGAAGGACTTAAAACCGTTGCTCCACATCTTCCGACCCTCCTCCATGCTGACAGTGAAGGGTCTGAAATAGGGGAAAAAGAGAGCCACCGTGATTCCACACCGGAATCACGGCGGCTTTTTTCACGCTTTGTTTTCAGCCTCGAACGGAGTCGCGCAGGTCGGCGGCCTCCCGGGCCAGCTTTTCGATCTCGTCGAATTTCTCCGCCTCCAGAAACTCCATGGGCACGATCCAGGTGCCGCCGCAGGCCACCACGTTCTTCAGGGACAGGTAGTCCTTGGCGTTGCCCGGCTTCACCCCGCCGGTGGGCATGAACTTCATCCCGGCGTAGGGCCCGGAGAGGGCTTTGAGCATCCCCACGCCCCCCACCACCTCGGCGGGAAAGAGCTTGACCATCTTCAGCCCCTCCCGCATGGCCGCCTCCACCTCGGAGGGGGTGGCCGTGCCGGGGATGACGGGGATGGTGTGCTTGTTGCACCAGCGGACGGTGTCCAGGTTCAGGCCCGGGCTGATGATGGCCTTGGCTCCGGCCCGGACGGCCTCCTGGGCGGTCTCAGGGGTGAGGACGGTGCCGGCGCAGACGAACATGCCGGGCACCTCCCTGGCGATGGCCTCAATGGAGCCGGCGGCAGCCTCAGAACGGAAGGTGATCTCCGCGGCGGGCAGACCGCCGTTCATCAGGGCCTTGGCCAGAGGCACGGCGTGCTCCGCCTTGTCCATTTTAATGACGGGGACGATACCGACCTTATAAAGGATCTGCTCCATATCCATGGATATCTCTCCCTTTCCTTACGCCTTCTGCTTGTTCTCCGCCATGAACTTCTCCAGCTCAGAACGGGTGGGAAGGCCCTCGTTATCACTGACGTGCATGATCTGGATGGTGCCGATGGCCCCCGCCCGCTGGACAGCCTGCTCCAGGGAGAGGCCCTCCATCAGGGCGCTTTCCAGGCCGGCGGCAAAGCCGTCCCCGGCGCCCACGGTGTCCACGATCTCCTTGGGGGGATAGGCGGCAGTCTTGAAGGAGCCTTCCCGGGTGAAGGTCTCGGCGCCGTCGGCGCCGGTCTTCACCACCACGGTCTTGGCCCCCAGGTTCAGATAAAACTCCCCGATGACCTTGGGATCCTTGCTCCCGCAGAGGGTGAGGCCCTCGTTCTCCCCGGGCAGGACGTAGTCCGCCAGGGCGCACATCTTGTTGATCTCCTCCACCATCTTCTCCTTACTGCTCCACAGCTGAGGCCGCAGGTTGGGGTCAAAGAAGATGGGGATGCCCGCCTGACCGGCCGCATCCATCAGGTAATAGGTAGTGGCCAGGGCGGTCTCGGAGGTGGCGGGAAGGATGCCGCTTAAATGGATGGCGTCCCACTTGGTGAGATCCACGCCCTTCACATCCTCCACCGAAATGGTGGAGGCGGCGGAGCCCGCCCGGAAGTAATAGATATCCGGGTCGCCCTGGCTGGTCTTGCTTTTCAGCATAAAGCCGGTGCGGTGGTGGGGGTCGATCTGGGTCAGGGAGGTGTCGATGCCGTTTTCATTCATACAGTTGATGATCTGCCGGCCAAAGGGATCCTCTCCCACCTTGGTCAGGTAGCCCACGGTGTGGCCCAGCCGGGTCAGACCCACAGCCACGTTGAACTCAGCCCCCGCTACGGAGGTGGAGAAGTGCTTGACCTTCTCCAGCTTGGCCTCCTCCTGAGCGATGAACAGGCCCATGGGCTCGCCCACCGTCAATACGCGTTTTCCGGTCATTTTCCTCCCCTCCTTACGGCTGCTTGCCGATATAGGCCAGGATGCCGCCGTCCACGTAGAGGATGTGGCCGTTGACGAAGTCGCTGGCCTCGCTGGCTAGGAACACGGCCGGGCCCATCAGATCCTCAGTGGTGCCCCAGCGGGCGGCCGGGGTCTTGGCGATGATAAACTGGTCGAAGGGGTGACGGGAGCCGTCGCTCTGCCGCTCCCGGAGGGGAGCGGTCTGGGGAGTGGCGATGTAGCCCGGGCCGATGCCGTTGCACTGGATGTTGGCCTCGCCGTACTCCGAGCAGATGTTCCGGGTGAGCATCTTCAGGCCGCCCTTGGCGGCAGCGTAGGCGGAGACGGTCTCCCGGCCCAGCTCGCTCATCATGGAGCAGATGTTGATGATCTTGCCCTTGCCCTTTTTCAGCATGCCGGGGATGACCGCCTTGGAGACGATAAAGGGGGCGTTGAGATCCACGTCGATGACCTTGCGGAACTCGTCGGCGGACATGTCCAGCATGGGGATACGGCGGATGATGCCGGCGTTGTTGACCAGGATGTCCACGCTGCCCACGTCCTTCTCGATCTGGGCAATGAGGGCCTGGACGGCCTTCTCATCGGTGACGTCGCAGACATAGCCGTGGGCGGCGATGCCCGCCTCCTTGTAGGCGGCCATGCCCTTATCCACCAGCTCCTGGTTGATGTCGTTAAAGACGATGGTGGCGCCCACATTGGCGTAGGCGGAGGCGATGGCAAAGCCGATGCCGTAGCTGGCGCCGGTGATGAGGGCCGCCTTGCCGTCCAGGCGGAAGCTCTTTTCAGAAATCATGATACATACTCCTCTCTCACCGCAGGTCGGGCACGGCAATGTTGTCCATATCGTCGAACTCCTTGTTCTCGCCGCCCATGGCCCAGATAAAGGTATAGTTGCTGGTGCCGCAGCCGCAGTGGATCGACCAGGAGGGAGAGATCACCGCATCGAAGTTCTGCATCACCAGGTGGCGGGTCTGCTGGGGCTGGCCCATGAAGTGCATGACCACATTGTCCTTGGGCAGGTTAAAATAGGTATAGATCTCCATGCGCCGCTCGTGGGTGTGGCAGGGCATGGAGTTCCAGACGCTGCCGGGGGCCAGCTGGGTCAGGCCCATGCACAGCTGGCAGGTCTCCAGCACATCGGGGTGGATAAACTGGTTAATGACCCGCTTGTTGCAGGTCTCCTCGCTGCCGCAGGGGCGCTTGTTGGCGTCCTTGATGGAGATAAAGGTGGTCTTGCAGGGTTTGTGGGCGGGGGCGGAGACCAGATAGAACCGGGCGGGATCCTTCCCGTCCTTGCTCTCAAAGGTGACCTCCTTGGTGCCCATGGAGATATAGAGGCAATCCTGGAAGCCCAGGTCATACTTCACCCCGTCGGCCACGATGGAGCCCGCGCCGCCCAGGTTGAACACCCCGGCCTCCCGGCGCTCCAGGAAGTAGTGGGTGCCGAAGTTGGCCCACACGTCGATGCCCTGGTCGATGCTCACCGCCTTGGAAACGGGCAGGATGCCCAACACCACCATACGGTCCACATGGGAGTAGACCGCCTGGACGGCGTCAGGCTGATAGAGGTTCTGGATCAAAAACTCGTCGCGCAGCTCCTCGGTGGTATAGCGCTGCATATCCTTGGGGCCAGTGGAATAGCGAATGTCCATATCTGCTCCCCCTCAGCCCTTCTGGGTCAGATGGATGCGGAAGCCGGCGATGTCCTTGGCGAAATAGATGACCCGGATCTCACCGCCGGGGCCTTTATTGGCAGTGGACATATCGAACTCGATGCCCTTCTCCTTCAGGTAGGCCATGGCCTTCTCCGTGTTGGTGGTGCGGATGGCGATGTGACCCAGCTCGCCCAGGAAGGGGCTCTTCATCACCTCAAACTCATCCTTGCCCACAAAGTAGCTGCCCTCGGTCTCCCGGCAGGCAAAGCCAAACAGGCTGCACAGCAGCTCCGCCGTGGCCTTGCCCTCGGCGGTGTCGGTCTGATTGATGCCGATATGGGCCAGTTCAAAGCCCAGTTCTTTTACGTCCATTGGTAAAACTCCCTTCTGCGTAGTGGTCTTCTTATTTGGCCAGGTAGCCGCCGTCCACGGGAATGACGGCGCCGGTGACATAGTCGGAAGCGGCGCTGGCCAGGAAGATGGCCAGGCCCTTCATGTCCTCCGGGGCGCCCCAGCGGTGGGCGGGGATGCGGCCCAGAATCTCCTTGTTGCGGCCCTCGTCGTTGATGAGGGCGGTATTCATCTCGGTGGCCATGTACCCGGGAGCAATGGCGTTGACCTGGATGTTATGGCCCGCCCACTCGTTGCTGAGGGCCTTGGTCAGCTGGGCCACGCCGCCCTTGCTGGCGGCGTAAGCGGGGACGGTGAAGCCGCCGAAGAAGGAGAGCATGGAGGCCAGATTGATGATCTTGCCTCCCCCCTGCTCCAGCATTTTCCGCCCCGCCAGCTGGCACAGGACAAACACGGCGTTGAGATTCACCCCGATGACGGTGTCCCAGTCCTCCAGGGTAAAGTCTTCGCAGTGGTTGCGGCGCTGGACGCCGGCGTTATTGAGCAGAATGTCGATGCCGCCGCCCAGCAGGGAGACGGCCTTGTCAAAGAGGTTGGGGATGCCGTCCCGGTCGGACAGGTCGCCCTGGAGCCCGGTGACGTCCAGGCCCTTGGTGCGGAGGCTCTCAGCCGCCTTCATCACCGCGTCGCTGGAGCCCAGGATGACCACCTTGGCTCCGGCCTCGGCAAGTCCTTCGGCCATGCCCAGGCCCAGGCCCCGGCCGCCGCCGGTGACCAGGGCCCGCTTGCCGGTCAGATCAAACAGATTTGTCATTTCCATGCCCTCCTCAGTCAAACCGGAACATGACCTTCACCGCGCCGGTTCCCTTGGTGGTGCAGAGGTCAAAGCCCTTCTGGGCCTCCCCGGCGGGCAGCACGTGGGTGATGACCCTCTCGTAGTTGGGATCGGCGCCCACGATCTTGGTGGCCAGGGCGAAGTCCTTCTTCCGGTAGACCCGGGTGAAGAGGATGTCGCACTCCTTGGCCATGCCCTGGAAGAAGGGCATGCTGGCGGGCTTGGCGTAGGAGGCCACCACAAAGACATGGCCCTTCACCTTCACCGCGTCCAGCAGTACGCTGGCCACAGGCTGAACGCCGGCGCAGTCGAAGACCCAATCGTAGCCGTCGCCACCGGTGCGGGACTTGCAATACTCGCCCATGGGGCCCACCTTGGTGGGATCCTGCACCTCAAAGCCCATGTCCCGGGCCATCTGAGCCCGGGCGGGGTCGGTCTCCATCATCACCAGATCCTGGCAGCCGAACACCCGCAGGGTCAGGGCCACCACCATGCCGATGGTGCCGCAGCCGAAGACCACCGCGTTGTCGCCGGGGGTGTAGCCCTGCTCCCGCAGGGCGTGGACGGCTACGGCGGCGGGTTCCACGAAGGCGCCCAACTTAAAGGAGATGTTGTCGGGCAGGGGGATGACGCTGTCCACCGGCACGGCCACGTACTCGGCGAAGCCGCCGTCGCAGTCGATGCCCAGCAGTCCCAGCGTGTTGCACACGTGGCCGTTGCCCTCCCTGCAGGGGGTGCAGTGGCCGCAGGAGAGCAGGGGATAGACGGTGACCCGGCTGCCCTTGGGCACACCGGGAACATTGTCGGACTCCAGCGTGCCGGAGAACTCATGGCCCATGACCAGAGGGGCCTTGGCACGGGGGTGGAGCCCCTCGTAAATATGCAGATCGGTGCCGCAGATGCCCGCGTGGGACACCTTCACCATGGCATAGCCCTCTTTCAGTTCCGGCTTGGGGAGATCCTTCACCGCAAGCTTGTTGGGGCCTTCATAAACGATAGCCTGCATGGAAAACATGCCTCCAAACTATTTTTGTCAGATCACTTTTTCGGGGTGTTCACCGGATAGTGCACCGGCTCACCCTTCAAAAAGCGCACGGTCTCCTCGGCGCACTTGCGGTTGAGCTCCACGGCGGACTCCTCGGAGTACCAGCCCATATGGGGGGTGACCACCACATTCTCGTGCTGAAAGAGGGGGCTGTCCTTGCTCAGGGGCTCGGCGCACACCACGTCGATGCCTGCGCCGGCCAGCTTCCCGGAGGACAGGGCCCGCTCCAGGGCTTCCTCGTCCACCAAACCGCCCCGGGCCACATTGAGGAAGTAGGCGCCCTCCTTCATCTTGGCGAAGGCGGCGTCGTTCATCATCCCCTTGGTCTCAGGGCTGAGACCGCAGTGGAGGGAGAGGATGTCCGCTTGGGCGAGCACCTCATCCGCGCTCTTTTTGAACTCGATGTAATCAGGGGCCTGGAAGCCGGGCTTGCCGTAGGCGGCGTCGTAGGCGATGACCTTGCAGCCCAGGGCGTACACACGGTGGGCGAAGGCCTGGCCGATGCGCCCGGCGCCGATGAGGCCCACGGTGCGAGTGGACAGGCGGTGGACGGGCACGGCCTCGATATAGTTCCACACCCCGGCCTTGGTCATGTTGCCGATCATGTGGACTTTGCGGGTCAGCGAGAGCATCAGGCCAAGGGCCTGGTCGGCCACCTCGTTGGTGCCGTAGTCGGGCACATTGCACACCTGCACGCCGTACTCGGTGGCGTCGGCCAGGTTCACATTGTCCACGCCCACGCCGTAGCGTACGATGAACTTCAGGGTGGGGATGGCCTCAAAGATCTTCTTATCCATGCGGGTGTACTGGTTGAGGAAGCACACCGCGCCCTGGCACTGCTCGATGACCGCCTCCTGGGTAGTGCAGTGGAGCCACTTAAAATCCATACCGGCGGCGTCAAAGACAGCCTTTTCGGTCTCCACGTCCTTATGGTCGCAGTCACAGATGATGATTTTCGGATTTTCCATTGGAATAAGTCCTTTCATCAGGCAAATATCATTTTAGGAGGAAGTTGGACGAAATTCAGCCCACAAAGAACATATTGAAGCCGGCGGGCAGGCTCACCAGGCCCAGGGCGTTGGGGATGGCCATGGACAGGAAGGGGATGTAGGTGACCAGCAGCAGGCTCACCAGCACCACGCCGAAGTAGGGCAGCAGCATCTTGATGACCTGCTCGATCTTCACGTTGGCGATGCGGCAGCCGGCGAAGAGGATGGCGCCCACGGGAGGCGTCAGGGTGCCCACGCACAGGTTCATGACCATCATCAGGCCGAAGTGGACGGGGTGCATCCCGAAGGACTGAACGATGGGCAGGAAGATGGGGGTGAAGATGAGCACGGCGGGGGTGGGATCCATGAAGGTGCCCACGATGAGCAGCACCACGTTCATGATGATGAGCAGCACGATGGGGCTGGAGCTGACGCCCAGCATGGCGCTGGAGATGAGCTGGGGGATCTTGGCGAAGGACATGACCCAGCTCATGATGGAAGAAACGCACACCAAAAATTCGATGACGGCGGTGGTCTTCACGGTGGACAGCAGGATACCAGGCAGATCCTTGACCTTGATGTTCCGGTAGATGAAGCCCAGGATCAGGGAGTAGGCCACGGCGATGGCGGAGCCCTCGGTGGCGGTGAACCAGCCTCTGAGGATACCGCCGATGACGATGACGATCATCAGCAGGCTGGGAATGCCCTCCCACAGAGCCTTCAGGGTCTTCTTCACGTCGTACTTCTCGGTGGAGACATAGCCCCGCTTATGGGCCATGACGCCGGCCACGATCATACAGCCGATGCCCCAGAGGATGCCGGGGACATAACCGGCCATAAAGAGGGCGGCGATGGATACGCCGTTGGCCACGGTGGCGTAGACGATCATGATGTTGCTGGGGGGGATCATCATGCCGGTGGGGCCGGAGGCGATATTGACGGCGGCGGAGAACTCATGGGAGTAGCCCTCCTCGTCCTCCATGGGGCCCAGGATGCCGCCCATGGCGGAGGCGGCGGCCACGCCGGAGCCGGAAATGGCGCCGAAGAGCATGTTGGCCACGATGTTGGTCTGGGCCAGGGCGCCGGGGAGCTTATGGGCCACGATCTTGGCGCAGCCGATGAGCCGTTTTGCGATACCGCCTGTATTCATCAGGTTTCCTGCCAGCACGAAGAAGGGGATGGCCAGCAGGGAGAAGGAGTTGGCGCCGGTAAAGCACCGTTTGGCGGCCGTGGTCATCGCATTGCCAAAGGGCAAAATGACCATAATGGCGGCGGAAGCGCCCAGGCCGATGGAAAGGCCGATGGGGAAGCCCAGCATCAGGGTGATGACGATGACGACCACCATGATAAGGGCGGCAAGCATTGCTTGATCCATAAGTCAGTTACCTCCCTTACACAACGCTCTTGGCGTCCTGGCTGCCGGTGCTGCCCTTTTTATAATTGTCAACGGCCAGGAAGCAGTTATAGACGGCATAGAACAGGGTAAAGACGCCGGAGATGGGGATGGCGGAGTAGATCACGCCCATGGGGATGCCCAGGGCGGCGTCGGTGGTGGTCATCTGCTGACCGGCGATCAAGAAGCCGCCATAGCCGAGCACCACGGCGGCGAAGAGCACCAGGCAGATGTTGGTGAGGATCTCCACCACCAGCAGGGCCTTGCCCTTCATCTTGTCTTTGAACACGGTGATGTCCAGATGCTCCTTCAGGCCGAACACGTAGGCCGAGCCATACATGATCATCCACACAAAGAGGTACTGGGAAATGGCCTCAGAGTAGGCGCTGGGGGCGTTGAAGATCTTCCGGGTGATGACCTGGTAGACCACGAGGACGGTCATGATCCCCAGGATCACAATACACATGACCTCCATGATCTTGTCGATCACCCGCTTGATCGAGGTAAGCGCTTGCATACAGGAACCTCCTTTTTCTCGCTTTTGCTCTTTATCAGAAGAGGCCCGCAGGATCCTGCGGGCCTCGCTCTGT
>NZ_CALPCU010000032.1:0-17646 GCF_943193085.1 Vermiculatibacterium agrestimuris
CACCTGGTGGTGCCCACCCTGCATGACATGAGCGGCGATCCGGCGGCGGACACGCTCTACCATGCGGGCTATGATCCCACGGGAACAGAGGCCGCCCTCCAGCCCAGCTACAAGCTGTACTGGCGGGACGGCATTGGCACGTTCCACCCGTTTGCGGCCAGCGACATCACGGTGAGCAACGGCCAGTATGTGGCGGGCGCTTACAACGATGGCGCCAACGACTGGGACGGCTACGAATTCGATGTGCAGGTGGTGAGCGCCACGGCGTTGTGGGGCGGGTATCATCTGGACCAGTATTTGAAGAACGGCGGCTCCATCTACATCACCGCCACCGGGCCTAACACCGCCGGCGTGCCCGCCGACATGGAGAGCGAGAAGACCGAGGTGGTCGTGCCCGGTGTGGACAAATATAAAGCCACCCTGCGGTATACGCCCAACGGTACCGCCGCGACGATGAGCGCCTGGAACAAAACCACCGCTGTGGACGGCGGTGTGCTCACCGGCTCTGACGGCACTGAGGTGGTGAAGGTCAACGGTATCACGCCCGCCAACGGCTACAAGCTGGTGGGCGTGGTGGCCACCACCAAGGACGGCTCGGTGAACGCCATTCCCAACGCCGACGGGACGGAGTTTACCTACACCATGGTGGAGCAGGACGTGGAGATGCGGGTGGTCTTTGAAAAGGAAAAGGATCCGTTGGAGCCCAAGGGCCCCCATATCGTCACTGTTTACAAGGTGGACACCGATGATCTGGCCCAGAACAACGCCACAGTGACCGATCTGGACGTGGAGATCCCCGGCTACCAGAAAGGCACGATCTGGACGGCGGCCTTCGCGGAAAATGTGGTGCAGGTGGATGTGACCACCGCAAGCGGCTACTATGCCGTGGTGACGGCCAAGACCGCCCCCGGTGGGGTGGAGGTGCCTGTGGCCCAGTTCGCCGCCGCCCCCGGCAGCAACGACTGCTACGCTCAGTTCTATATGCCCGCGGACACCGACGTGGATGTGACGGTGACTTATATCAAGGGCAATCCGCCCCAGCGGAAGCTGGAGCTGGAGGTGCTCTCCGGAAATAACGACAGCGATAACAGTGCCGAGATCACGGTGCCTGGCGGCACCACGCCCATCCTGGCCGCTGACGGCACCGCCGTCACCGCCGGCCCGGTGAATGTGACCGCTGGCACACCGCTGACCTTGACCACCGGCCATGCGGTCAATTGGAGCGTAAAGAGCGCGGTGCTGCGGGTAGCGGTGAGCGCCACCAGCACTATGGACATTCCCATCCCGCTGACCGACGGGGTGTCGCTGCCGCTGCCGGCGATGCCCATGGCGGACGCCAAGGTGATCGTGGAGTTCCAGGATATGCCGCTGATGCCGCGGCCCTTTGATCCGAAGCACGACCACGACTATACGGCCAATTACAGTCACAATGTGACCACCGGGGCCAACCCCGACCTGAGCCGCACCCACCAGGACGGCTGGATCCAGGCCACTGAGGTGGATGCGGACGCCAACAGCCTGGTGATCACAGTGCCCACCCTCCACGAGATGGACATGACCGCCATGCCTGCGCCGGCGGATGTGCTCTATCCCGCAGGTTACGATCCGGCGGGTACTGACGCCGCGCTCCAGCCCAAATACAACCTCTATTGGAAGGATGCGCTGGGTGAGTTCCACCAGTTCAATGACGCGGATATCACCATCGACAGCCAGGCATGGCTGGATGACTATTACACCGACGCCGCCCATGACGGCGCGGTCTACGACGGCTACCAGTTTAAGGTGACGGTGAACAAGGACGCCACCAATCTCAACGATCCCAATTATCCCACCCTGTGGGGCGGCTACACCCTGCGGGAATACATCCAGAACGGCGGCTCTATTTATATCTCTGCGGTGGATCCCGCCTCCCCCGAGGCCAAGCTGGAGAGCGAGAAGACCGAGGTGGTCGTGCCCGCCGGCAAGCGCTACAAGGCCACGCTCCACTTTGAGACCACCGAGGGCAGCGCTACCATGACCGCCTGGGGAGCTACGGCCAACACCGACGGACAGACCCTTACCGGTACCAACGGCACGGAAAAGGTGATCGTGAAGCCCGCGCCAGCTCTGCCCAATTATGTGCAGGTGGGCGTGGTGGCGACCACTGAGGCCGGAAGCGTCAACGCCACATGGAACCCGGCCCAGAACCAGTATGAGTACGACATGGTCAATCAGGACGTGGATATCTACGTGGTCTTTGACCGGGCGGACGATCCCCTCCAGGAGAAGGGCCCCCATATCGTCACGGTTCTGAAGAAGGGCGACGACGGCTATGCTGCCAACGACGCCACGGTGACCGATTTGGACGTCGCCATTCCCAGCAGCCAGCGGGGCGATATCTGGACGGCGGCCTACGAGGACAACGTGGTGCAGGTGGATGTGACCACCGAGCCGGGATACTATCCCGTTATCACTGCCGTGCGCAAGAGTGACGGAGTGTCTATCGATGTAGCCACCTTCATGCCCGGAGCCAATCAGTACTACGGAAAATTCTATATGCCTGCGGGCACTGACGTGGACGTGACGGTGGAATTTATCGCCGGCACGATGCCTACGTATACTCTGCTTCTGACCGTGAACAACGGCGGCAACCTGATGAACAACAGCGCCACGGTCAGCATGCCCAGCGGCGTGAGCCTCAACGCCAATGGCGCGATCCTCAACCAGGCCGGCCCGGTGAACGTGCTGCCCGGTACCGCGCTGACGCTGACCACCGCCCACGGGCCCAACCACAGCGTGAAGCGCGCGGTGATGAAGCTGCTGGGTACGGGCGTTACAGTGGAGATCCCGCTCATCGACGGGGAGTCTCTGCCCATCCCGGCAATGCCCATGAGCAACGCGGAGATCGTAGTCGAGTTCCAGGAGCTGCGGCAGACCCCGCGGCCCTATGATCCGCTGCACTCCCAGACGTATAATGGCGCGCCGGGCGGCGACTATCCCAGTGCGGACAATCCGGATAAGAGCGAGACCGGCCAGGAGGGCTGGATCCTGGCTACAGACGTAGACGAAGATGAGCGCAGCTTTGTGGTCACGGTGCCGACCCTCCATGACAAGTCCGGCGCCTATGGCGCGGATGTGCTCTTCGACGCAGGCTATGATCCGGCGGGCGCTGACGCGAACCGCCAGCCCGAGTACACGCTCTATTGGAAGGATGAACTGGGCAACTTCCAGCCCCTGACCGGCGCGGATATCACCATCAGTGGCGGCGCCTGGTTGGAGGAGTACTACGAGGACACCACCGGCGCCACCCCTGTCAGATACGACGGCTACCAGTTCAAGGTGACGGTGAATCCCGACGCCAACAACCCGGCGGACAACACCTATCCCACCCTCTGGGGCGGCTACACGGTCTGGGATTACATCCAGAATGGCGGCTCCCTCTATATCAGCGCGTTGGATCCCCAGGGTGTGGATGGGGAAAGCGAGAAGACCGAGCTGGTCATTCCCGGTACCAACCAGCTGACCGCTACCCTGGTCTATACGCCCAACGGCGACAGCGCCAAGATGACCGCCTGGACAAAGGTCACCACAGTTGACGGCGGCGTGCTCACCGGCTCCAACGGTACCGAGGTGGTGACGGTGAGCGAGATCACCCCGGCCAACGGCTACGAGCTGGTGGGCGTGGTGGCCACTACCAAGGACGGCTCGGTGAACGCCACTCCCAACGCCGACCAGACAGAGTTTACCTACACCATGGAGAATAAGAGCGTGGAGATGCGGGTGGTCTTCAGGAAGACCGACGATCCCTTGCAGGAGAAGGGTCCCCACATCGTCACCGTATACAAAGAGGGCACCGACGGCTACGACGACAACAACGCCACGGTGACCGATCTGGACGTCACCATTCCCAGCAGCCAGCGGGGCGATATCTGGACGGCGGCCTATGAGGAGAATACCGTGAGGGTGGCGGTCACGACCCACACGGGCTATTATGCCGTGATCACCGCCGTGAAGGCGGGTACCACCGATCCTGTGGACATCGTGCAGTACCCCGACCGCGGCCTGTTTGAGATGATCGACGCCGATGTGGACGTGACGGTAAAATATATCAAGGGCGAGGCGCCTGAGAAGGGATTGAAGCTGATCGTAACATCGGACGATTCCAGCACCCTGGCGGGCAACAAGGCCAGCGTCATCCTCAATGGAACCGCCATTCTGCTCACCGACGCCAGCCAGACGCCGCCGGAGGACGGCCCCGAGCAGGTGAGTCCCGGCAAAAAGCTGACCCTGGAGACGGGCCACGAAAACGGATACAGCGTGCGTGAGGCAGTTTTGCGGGTCACCACTGCCAACGGCACCAAGACAATTGCCATCCCGCTCACCGACGGCGCCTCTCTGCCCGAGTTCGAGATGCCTATGAGCGATGCGGAGGTGGAGGTCTGGTTCCAGAATGTGGCGCAGGCCCCGCGGCCCTTTGATCCGCAGCACGACCACGACTACACGGCCAATTACACGCACAATGTGACTACCGGGGACAATCCTGACCTGAGCAGCACCCACCAGGACGGCTGGATCCTGGCCGAGACGGACGGCCCTGACAGCAGGACGATCACCATCACGGTGCCCACTCTCCACGAGATGGCCGGCGATCCGCTGGAGGACGCCCTCTATCACGCGGGCTATGATCCGGCAGGCGCTGACGCGGCCAGGCAGCCCGAGTACAAGCTCTATTGGAGGGATGGACTGGGCAACTTCCAGCCTCTGACCGGTGCGGATATCACCATCAGCGGCGGCACCTGGCTGGAGGAGTACTACGAAGATACGGCACATGACGGAGCCAAGTACGACGGTTACCGCTTCAATGTAACGCTGAATCCCGCTACGCCGCTCAATCCTTACGACAACACCTATCCCACCCTGTGGGGCGGCTATACCCTGTGGCAGTATATCCAGAACGGCGGTTCTCTCTATATCAGCGCGTTGGATCCCCAGGGTATGGATGGAGAAAGCGAGAAGACCGAGGTGGTCATCCGTTCTGTGATGCCCAGGCCCTTCGATCCCAAGCACGATGAGGACTATACCACCGACTACGATCCTGATACGGACGACCTGAGCGAGTCCGGGCAGGACGGCTGGATCCTGGCGGAGGACGCCGACAGCAAGAACAATACCTTCAAGATCACGGTGCCCACCCTCCATGGCGAGTGGGGCACGGTGCCGCCGGGTACGCTCTATGACGCGGTGGAGCAATACAAGCTCTACTGGAAGGACGAAAACGGCAGCTTCCATGAGCTGGAAGTGGGCGAGGATAAGGACATCACCATCGACAATAGAACGGTGGAGACGGAATATTACGAGGATAACGGCGGCAATAAGTACGATGGGTACAGCTTTACGGTGAAGGTGGTCATGACCGCTCCCACCGATGGCAGCGATCCGGTGCCCGCCACCACCGGCGGCGAGGCTCTGGTCAAGTATATCACCGAGGGCGGCGTCATCTACATCACCGCCATCGACGCCGACGGGAAGAAGGACGAGAGCGAGAAGACCGAGGTGGTCTTTGACGTCAACAACAAGCTCCAGCCCTATGACCCGGAGAATGAGAACGACAAGAACGATCCCACGCCTTACGAGGATCACTGGATCACCGCGGAGAACCGGGGAGACTACCTGGTGGTCACGGTGCCCATGATCAACAAGGGCGGAGCCACTGACAACACCGACGCCATCAGCGTGGATAAGGAGAAGCACACCTTCCAGTTCTATTTGAGGGATGAGGAGCGGGCCGCTGACAGCGCCAACTATCCGAACTATGAGCCGGAGGATCTGGCCCCCATTATTGAGCTGACACACCCCGATCCCGACAACAACCCCAACGACGATCCCTATGAGAATGACGTCTACTATACGGATAAGAGCGTCAATCCGGATAAGGACTACAATGGCGCGAGGTTTATCCTGACGGTGAAGAGCGACGAGGACATCGACAAGTGGGTGGATGACTGGGCCCAGGCCGAGACCGAGGCGGGGAACGCGCCTGCTGCCGCCGATGTGACGGCCAGGAAGGAGCGGCTCAAGGAGCTGGCCGCCATGCTGCGCGCCGTGATGGACAACGAGGGCACCACCGAGGCCATTGAGAACGGCGTGGACTATAAGGATGACGACGAGGACAAGAAGAGCAAGTACCGTCTGTATATCACCCATGAAGAGGCGCCGGATACGGCGGACGGTGAGGTCTACAAGAGCCCCTATGTGGACTTTGAGATCCCGAAATATTACGCGTTCAAGGGCGTTTTGGAGTCCTACGCGCCCAAGCATGACGCGACCTTTACCCTCTATCCGCTGAAGGAGGATGTGGATCTCTCTGTGGATCCGACGCTCGCTTCCGATCCTGAAAGCTATGCGGAGAAGGCATTCCTTACCTATCGTCTCACCCAGAGCGTCGGCACCGGCCTGTGGATGCAGGACTTCAGTGTGAAGAGTTCTCACCTCATGCAAAAGGATAAGTCCGGACAGGTCTACAAGCTGGTGATCTCCAAGCCGGGCCATGTAAGCTACATTTGGCTGGGTCTGGAGCTGACGCCCAAGACCTTGGACGACCCTGGGGATGCGGAATGTCTCACCTTCACCCTGGATCCCGACGTCAACGACGGCATGATCGCCCTCATCGGCGGCGACCTGGACGACAACGGGGCCAACGGCCTGGAGGATCTGGAACTGATGACGGCGCTTATGTCCGGCGAGATCCTTTATACCCGGGAGCAGGATGAGAGCAATGCGGCGGATTGGGCCATTTCCACTTACAATCCCGAAGCGCTGGCCTATGCTGCCGACCTGGACGGCAACGGCAAGATTGGCTCTTCTGACCTAAAGGTTCTGAATGATAAGCGTAATTTCCGTCAGCGTGCGGCTTGCTATCAGGAGGTCATGCCCCAGCTGATCAATGCTGCCGGCGGCAGCTTGTCCGGCGTCGTCTTGGCGCTGTTCATGGAAGAGCCCATTTTGCCCCAGTGGGTACAGAAGCTGCTGGAGGAGGATCGGGAAGTGCCTGATTGGGCCATGGAACTGATCCTGGACGGACAGGAGCTGCCCCAGTGGGCCGTCACCTGTATTGAAGAAGAAACGCCCATTCCCGATTGGGCCATAGCATGCGTGGAGGCAGGAACAGAAGTCCCCGCTTGGGCTGTTGCACGCTTTAAGGCGGAAAAGGACATTCCCCTTTGGGCGGTAGAGCTGATCCGGGAGGAGAAGAGCGTGCCCGCCTGGGCGGTGGAGCTGCTTCAGAGTGAACGGTTTGTTCCCGCCTGGGCCGTGGAACTGGCCCAGGCAGGGGAGAGCCTGCCGGAAGAGATGGAGGCCCTTTTGGCTGCAGGGGAGGAGCTCCCTGAAGAACTGCCTGCGGAAGAGCCTGAACTTCCTGTGCTTCCCGAACTTCCTGAGCTTGAGGTACCTGAGGTACCAGAAACGCCTGAGGCTCCTGAAAATCCTGAGCTCCCCGAAGGCTCTGAAACTCCTGGGGAGGTTGAAGCCCCCGAAAATCCCGAAGCTCCGACAGAGTCTGAAACGCCTGAGGAGCCGGAGCCGCCTGAAGTCCCGGAGGGCTCCGAGCCTTCTGAGGCACCTGAAGAAGCGGAGAAACCCGAGGAGCCTGAGGGACCTGAGAAGGCGGAAGGTGCGGATAAAACAGGAGAGAGCGACCTCTCTGCCGGTGAAGATGCCGATGGAGCGCTTACTGGCGGAGAGGAAGAAGTCACGCAGGAACCCGGTGCTTCTGAAGTCGTGGATGAGGCCACAGAGCCTACTCCAGAAGGGGAGAGTGACCTGATATGAGTTCGACCAAAATTTTTACAAATTAGTAACAAAAGCAAGAAAGTCCTTGTATTATGCAAACCACTCTGATAAAATAACATCGCATATTATGTAAAGCTATAGGTCGAAGTCTGCCTTGGCTGCATAGTTTATGTACTTCCAGCATTTTGCTGGAAGGGAGGTCACGCGTATGGTTCAGTGGAGAAGAATAGAATATCGTTCGCGTAAAGCTCGCCGGGGGTCAAAGAGACCGCTGGCGGCTTTGCTTGCGTTTTCAATGCTTTCCGGGGCCTTTGCTCCGGCGGCTCACGCGGCTGCGGTCGGGGAATGGCCCCTTAAGATGGTGACGAATGTGGTTGACAGCACGGTCGACCCTGTTGTCCCTGACGGCACTGGCGAGGCTCCCACTGTTACCATCGAAGTCAACGGTGTGATCGATCAGGCCCGAAAGCTTACCGGCTTTGTGGAGGTGGCGATCCGGGTCAAGCCCGGCGTGCTCCATCTGGCTGCTGATGGCACCATTGTGTCCAGCACTATGGATCCGAACTATGACCATTCGGAGGTTCAGCCCTTCAGTTCTCTGGCCGTAGCCTTAGAGTACAGCGATAAGCTGACGCCCTGGGAATGGGAGCGGGTGGACGGAAACTGGAACCGCTTGGACGATGCGGAACCCTCCAATCAGACTACAGCTGTAGACATTTCCTCCGCTATTGGCGCAGGCTTCTCTGCTCGGAAAATGGTGGAGGTCGATCCACTGCATCAGTCCACCCGGATCGCCCACGCTGCGATCAGCCCCAAGGGTACCGTTGCCGACGGCGGCACTGGGGACGACGGCTCGGCCCTTCCCCCCACTGTCACCCTCACCGGGGGCGGCTATCTCTACCTGATGGCGGAAAGCTTTACAGCCAAAGATTTCAACGAAGAAGATACGGTTCTGGCTGTAGTGCGCTTTAAATATGACATAGACGAAACCAATGAGAACAACAACCCTTGGGGTACCATGTTTTCCAAGGGGCTTAATAACCCTGCGGTTACAGACTGGATCGATCCAAACAGTCCGAATTGCTTGGTGAAGTTGACGGATGCTGATACGTTGAATGATGTGATCGATCCCATCATTGATTGGGAGCTGATCTACGACAGCGGTAAGTCTGCGGCCCGGCCTGACGGCAATGGCATGTATTATTCGACCGACGATGAAAATGGCCGGGAAGCCTACGATACGTCGAAACCGGCTACGGATCCTGATTATATCAGCACCACCAGCAACCTTATGGAGGTAGCAACGGTAGATACGGCCACCCCAAGCACTACAACTGTAGTCCCTGGGAAGGTCAACTACACTCTGGTCAATAAGCTCTCCTATAATTTTTCCAGCGGCGATTCGGCAGTCATCCTGTATTACGACTGGGATGACCGGCACATCGGCACCCAAGTCCTGGATCCCGGTGACGCCCGGGAGGCAGTGAATGAGTACGTAGAGAAGAATTTTATTCACCCGGATTTGCGCTACTCTGTCCACAAGGGTGATGCTAATTCTGTTGACTACACGGATAGTCTTCTTCGCGAAAATACTTATCGGGGCGAATATCCCTATGATGCGCCGGTGGCGATCCCCGACGTGACCTCGCCGACCTATGAGGCTGACCTGGCGGCGTATCAGGCGCAGATCGCGGGTACTGTGGCGGCAGACGGTGCGGACTATCCGCTGACCAATAAGCTGGACTATGTTTTTTATAAGCGCTATACGGAGATGAGCCAGACAGTCACTGACCCGGACGGAGTGCCCGACAGCGGGGACGAGACCGCCGCTGCTGCACAGACCCTGGTGGATCCGGACGGGGTTCCCGATTCCGGGGATGAGTATTATCATGTCGATGGCTACGCCGCTAAACTGTTGGGGAACCTGACTGCCGCCGATGTGGAGGAGCCGGGCCTGCTGGATCTGCCCTATATCTACGGCTGGGCGGTTGTGGACGACCTGGACGGCATCTCCGATGTGTGGACTACCCTGGGCACCGCCGAGCATACCCCCTATAGCGGCATGGACGCAAGCCAGACTCCTGTTGATACTACAGTGGACACCACCTATGGCGCAACGGGTGAGTGTCTGCAGTTTGCGGACTTCTCTGACCTGAAAAAGGGCCAGGTGGTTCGGGTGAAGGCCGTCTATGAGCCGGGGGCGGAGTTGCGGAATAATGAGCTTTATACGGCGATTACTCCTCCAACATATGAACGGTATGGACAGACGGATACTTCGCAGGGTGGCGTTTATGCAATCTCCTTTACATTTGCCCGAGTAAATGCTGATGGGAAGGGTGTTAGCCGAATGCGGGATCCTTCCATTCGTATTGATTATACGCCTGATGTGGAAGGTGTGGGGCAGAAGCCTTTCTCTGTAGGTATTGATTTGGAAAATCGTGATATTTTACCTGTAACCTATACCCCCTCCAGCGGCCTTATGTCGATGGAGTATTCTCTGCGTGATAAAACGCTGTACGATGCTACACGTTTGGCACAACCAACAATGGTGGGGTATAACTTTTATACTGGTTCAGAAAGATCGACACACTCAAACCTGTATAACATTGATGATAACTTTAATTATGAGGAACACCCGTACTCCCAGCACTTGGGGAGTATGGGCTTTGTCACAAAAGCAACATTCAATCAGCTGGCTAAGCTCTGCCGAGAGGCAGCTGAAACTGGAGTGATGGCAGACGTCAATACATACATTAACGTGGCAATGCTACATGATTTGAACTTTAAAGCGAGTGTAGCAGCAGATGGGACAACAACAGAATATATAGCACTGCAAGCTACTCAATTTCGAGCCAAATTGGTTGATGCCTATCGTATTGCCAATGGTGCAGATTTGGATTGGCATCAAGTCCAATATCATTTGCTTAATTCTACATATTCCGGTGGCGTTGTCTCCGGTGGCCTCACCAACAATGGTGGTGTGATTTCTCCCGCTGCCAATACCCTGGCCTACAACTGGTGCCGCCTTGACAACTGCTCCGGCGGTTCTTCTCCCATCAATACCTGGTCTGATTTGATGAAGGCGGCGGCAGACTACGTCTTTACCCCCAACACCAATGCCCTTAACCAACTTCAGGACGTGTTCTACCTGCGTAAGGGGATCACTGCCCAGCCCTTCGCCGATAAGGACGAGATGAAGACCAAGCTCATTGCTGTGGTCACCGATCTGCAGACCAACGGCTTTACCCAGACCCAGGTGGAGGCCCTGTCCTGGCGGCAGATCCAGTATCTCATGGATGTGGGCGCCGCCGGTATTACCCCCGCCAATCTGCCGGTGAACTCCGACATCGCCCCCACCGGCTCCACCAAGAAGGACTACTGGTGGGAGAACGGGGGCGCCAAGACCATCTCCACCTGGCAGGAGCTGCTGGAGATCCAGTACCACATCATCAATGACAACTGGTTTGCCGGGGACGATGACAACTCCGGCTGGCGCAGCGGCTATACCAGCCCCACCACCCCCCTCACCGGCAGCGTCCGGGACAAGGATAGCGACGGGAACTGGAAGCCCACCACCGATCCCAACCCCTTTACCACCAAGTCGGTCTCCCTGCGCAAGGACGCCGCTGGCGCGGCCTTTGCCAACATCACCCAATTCGATACCGCCCTGAGCATGGCCATCTCCACCCTCACCGGGGAGGCGGCCTATCAGGGGGGCAGCTTTGCCAATGTCTCCCTGATGGAGATCCAGCACGCCCTGCTGGGCAACGCCTACCGGACGGAGAGCGACCTGATGGACGACACCGTGGCGGGTACCATCAACTACTGGTGGATCACCGGCGCCTCCACCCCCAAGAATCTGAAGGAACTGGTCACCCTGGTCAAGCAAGTGGTGGACGGGGCTCCCGAGGATCTGCTGGACAACGTGACCGTGGAGCTGGTGAGCAAGGCCCCCTTCTGGCTGCGCGCCGATGATGCGGGCACCACGTTCAGCAGCGACTCGGACCTCCATGATGCCCTTCTGTACGCAGTGGAGGAGTGGTGCAATGCAGGTAACGATCCTGCCACTGCCCCCTGGCCGGATACCACCAATACCAACTGGTCCAACGCTGCCACCCGGCAGGTGTGGAGCCAGCTCCAGAACCTGCTGCTGGGCAACCCCTACAACGGCGATCCCGACCCCGGCCCCACCTATGCCTTCTGGTGGTACGGGGACGGACATAAGCCCATCACCAATCTGGAAGAGCTGCTGGAGGCCGCCTGGAACAGCTGGGGCGGCCCGGGCGGTACTGCGCCCAGTGATTCCAGCGACCCCAACGCCATGGACACTTTGACTGAGGCTGATTTGGGCTTTATTACCGGTACTTCTGTAGAAGAAGGCGGTGACCCTGCCGACTATGTTTATTTCCGTAAGAATACGAACGGGGATGCTTTTGACAGTATGGCCGATTTCAAGACGGCCCTGAAAGCGGCGCTCCAGAAGATAACGAACAGAGACGGAACACTGGACTATACCAAAGGGCAAAACTGGATCGTGGTTCAGCATCTGTTGTTGGGTAATAATTATCGTTCGGAGACTCAACTGCGTAATGACGGATCCATTGATTACTGGTGGGAAAACGGTGGCTCCAAGAGTGGGCCTACTGCGGATTACACATGGGCAAACCAAGTGGTTGGCGAGTTGACGCAGTTGGCCTCCAGGGTATTTAATGAGAGCAACTACACCACTCCTGCGACAGCCAACGATATTTTGCCTCATATTACTGATACAATGGCAAGAGCGCTGAATCTATGGAGCGATACCACAGGAAACGGTGGACATCAGCTAAGCAAGGAGGAGATCGCACAGCTGATTGTTGATGCGGAAGGCGATGCGTGGAATGGTAATTGGCAGAACACGCAGATTGGTGGAGCTGCTGGTGATGAAATCTGCCTGAGTTGGAAGGCGCTGCAATATTGGGTGTTGACAGGAGGACTGTCCGGAGGAACGCAAGAAACAGAAGCTAATATTGATTCCGGCAACTTGCTGACTTCCGCCGGATGTGATTGGGCTCCTCTTGAGAACGACACGAAGGCAGTTCAATATACGACTGCAGATGCTTATGTGAGTGCATTGACATCGAAGGCATCGAGAATATTCAATGAAAGCGGCTATACAATATATCCGACAGCCAGCGATATTGAACCTTTCATTACACAGGATGACGTGGTAGGATTGAATCTGTGGAGCGATACCCCTATAAATGGGGGTCATCAGCTCAATAAAAGTGAAATTGCACAGACGATCATAGATGCGGAAGCTGATGCGTGGAACGGCGACTGGCAAAATATTTGTATTGGTGGAAACGCTGGCGACGAAATATGCTTAGACTGGAAATCGCTTCAAAACTGGTTGATAACAGGTGGATCAGGAGCAGGAGCGCAGTTGAATTTAAGTGCTTCTGACTATGACGCTATGAGTGCCATGGGTATCGATTGGTATCCGCCCAATGACCTTACAACACCGAATACCGCCAGTGTTCTTTCTTTGCGCGTACCCCTGAAGGCTCCGGCCCTGAAGCCTGTGGAGGAGAGCGAAACTACAGATGTAGTCACCTCGGAGGACGGCCTGCGTACTACCACGACAAAGACGGTCACCACCACTGATTTCAAGGCTGGTACAGTTGAGATCCGCAAGGAGATCGAGACGGTACTTACGGTGGGAGACAAGCTTGTGACCACCACAGACGTCTATGTCACTACTGTAAATATGAATACCGGCGAGGTCACAGAGGCCCCGGCGGAGCTTGGGACGCCCGTCATTACTGACGCGGCGGACATTGGCACGCCTGAGCTTCCGGAAGAAACAGAGACCCCGGGGGAGACAGAGAAGCCGGAAGAGACGGAGCCTCCTGCCGAGACGGAGAAGCCGGAAGAGACGGAGCCTCCCGCCGAGACGGAGAAGCCGGAAGAGACGGAGCCTCCCGCCGAAACGGAAAAGCCGGAGGAGACGGAGCCTCCCGCCGAGACAGAGCAGCCGGAGGAGGCGGAGCCTCCTGCGGAGACGGAGAACCCGGAGGAGACGGAAAAGCCCGCGGAGCCGGAGGACAAGGAAAGTCCTGACGGGGCGGGTGAACCGGCGGAGGACAAAAAGGAGCCGGGTTCCAATGAGACGGAGGAGCCGTCCGCAGAGCAGGAGAGCGCGGAAAAGATGGAGACAGAGGAGGAAGAGGCAATGACAACAGCGGTTACCGGCGTTAATGCTTCTCAACCTTTCTATCCTATCGCCACCCGTCAGCGGGCGCGCCGACTGCGCTGGCGCACAGACTCACCGCCCACTATGATCGCATGGGAGAATGAGGGGGCTTCCCCACAACTCTGGCGATTGCCGCTACCACGAATTTTTAGCATCTCGCAGCGCGATATCCTTACTATCGGGAGGACACGGAAATGAAGAATTTGAAACGGATCTGGAAGAAGGGAGTGGCGTTCCTGCTGGCCGCCACCATGTCCCTGTCTATGCTCCCGGTAACGGCATTTGCGGCGAAGAAGCCTAATTATGTGACATCTAATTTGACATACAACAAGGACACGGGCAAAGTTACAGGTACTGTAACTTTGACTGGGTGTCCTACGGCTGTTATTGGACTCCATGTAGCAATTGTATGTGCCACAGTAAGTCCCACGTTTGGTGCAAGTGATTTGACAGCTCCCGCTGGTGGCGACAGTAATGGGTTTGAGCCAGGACAGACAACAGATGCGAATACTATGCCAGTCATTCAAATCAATACACAGACATCGGGTAGCTCAACAACGACTATTAATGTTGACCATTTTTTAGGCAGCTTTAATGATTTTAAGGCGATACCGACCAACCCTGGTAGCTATTATGTTGGTGCTAATGAGTTTGAGTATTCGGTTTTTGTAAGAGATGGACAGACCAACTATGATGATATACATGCTTTCACCATCCCCCTTTCCGCCGCGGCGGAGCTGGAGGCCTCTCCCAATCCTGTTATTTTTGTCGGCACAGGAACAGAAACCATCACCCTAACTAACCTTGTTGCAGGTACTACCGCTACAAATGTGAAGGCCACGATTTCCGACAGTAATATGGAGATCTTGCCCGGAACCGGTGGCATCGCTGGTATTAACGGCGCTGGTGGTACAGTGAGCACCTCCGGTACCTTTACCCTTGACAACCAAAGTACGACTGCTCGGTCGGCAACCTTGACTATTACCTATGACGATTCTGCCGCAGGAGCGCAAACACCTATCACGATCGATGTCTATGTGGTGGCTGGCGTTGCGGGTATTCGGCCTGTCCCGACTTCAATTGAGTTGTCCACCACTAAGACATCAGACGATCTCTCTTTTGATGTAACTGGATGGAGTGGACGTGGAGCGAAGCCAAACTACTATATCGACGTTTCTACAATAGATATTAGTCCTGGATTTACTATTGACGCCTCAACAGCAAATGGAACAGGAGGTATTTTTACACGGTTTGCCTCGGTGGAGCAGATATCGCAAAAGGGGACGCTGCAATTTGCAAATCAAATAAAGATCAGTGTAGACAGTGGAACCCCTACAGGAACTACTGGTTATCTTTCATTTGTATACTATCAAATAAACAATAGTACTAAGCCTACGGTTGATACGATACAAACAAACGCGAACAGAAGAGTTGTCAGAGTTCCTATCACTTATGAAGACGCGGGTACCCCCACCGAGCCGGTGATCACCTTCTCGGCCGGTACCGGCGGTACGCTGACTGGCAGCGCTACACCCACTGTCAGCGGCGGTAAGGTGGCTGTTGGGGATATCCCCACCGCCACCCGCTCGGGCTACAAGTTCCTGGGCTGGAGCGGCGGCACCCTGACCAACGCCACGGCCGCCCAGGTGGCCGCCGTGACCCACAGCGCGGACACCACCTATACCGCCCAGTGGGAGCAGCAGTACCGGGTGACGTACAATTCTAATCTGCCTGCCGGGGCTTCGGTCAGCAATATGCCCACCAGCCCCAGCGCGTACCTGGACAAGGGCAGCAACTATACCCTGGTGGGTACGCCCAGTTGCAGCGGCGCTACGGATGGCCACGCCTATAAGTTCAAGGGTTGGGGTGCAACTGCCAACGCCACTACGACAATTACTGCTATCAACAATATCAGCAAGGATGAGACCGTCTACGCTATCTGGGAGGCTCTGCCCCAGGTGACCTTCAAGATTGGTACCGGCGGTAAGTTCAGCGACAATACCACGGCGGACAAGAAGGTCAACGCTAACGCTAGCGGCGCTGTCACCGCTCCTGCTGTAACAGCCAACACCGGTTATAGCTTCAAGGGCTGGAGTGACGGTACCAATACCCTTACCGAGGCCCAGGTCAACGCCAAGAACCACACTGCTGACACCACCTACACCGCCCAGTGGGAGCTGCGAAAGGTCACCAGCGGTACACCGGACGCGAACAACAACCTGGTGGAAGGTTCGACCATTTCTTTGGAAAAGGTCACACTGAGTGACGGTACGGATATTGCAAAAGCGAGTTATGCCAGTTCTGATTTGGCAAACTTCGAATGGTACATCGTCAACAGCGGTGTTACGCCTGTGCCTGGTACGCATACCCCCGTACAGAGCAACGACAAGACCGGCAACTATCTCATTCCCACCGGAACCGCACCCACGCAGCACGTGTGGGTTCTGGTCAAGGGCGGAGGTACGAACATCAGTGACGAGCCTTGCCTGATCGATATGGGACCCGTGGGTGTGGAGTCCTTCACCTACGAGGTGGAGATCCATGTGAGCGGCAGCAAGCCCGCTACCGTGCCTAACGGACTTACTGCTTCGCTGTCTACTACCAATCTGGAGGCAGGCAAGAGCTACGGCGTAACAGCTTCCGTCGGTGGCAACAGCGCCAATAAATATAAGTTCTCGGGCTGGAGCGACAGTCTTACTTCGGGAAGCAGCTTTAATCCGGCTGCGGGCAGCGTGTCTGTTTACTCTGTGCCCGCAACGACCACAGGCACTGGACTTGTTTCCAAGCCCGGCAAGAACTATATCTACGCCAACTTTGTGCCCATTCCCCACCTGACCCTCACGAATAGCGGCGGCGCCACTGGCGCCCAGGCATTCAAGGGCCAGCTGGGCAACGACGGCAAGGATTCCGCCCGGAATGTGACCTACACCTTCCCCGCGGGGAGCAAGTTTACCGCCTCTACCACCCCCGGCGCCACAGTGGCCGTGGGCGCCGGCACGGCGGGCAACCTGGTCATCGAGTGCACCGAGACTGCCCCCGGCACCTATACCGACACCCTCACCATCACCTATGAGGACGCCGATGGGGTGAAGTATACCCTCACCCAGCCGGTGGCCTACACCGTGACGGTGCCCACCAAGACCGTCCATGTGGAGGTGGCGGTGGACGGCGGCTCCGCCAGCGACACCCTGCCTGCCAATACCACTGTGAGCCCCACGAAGGCCAATCCCGTCACCCTGGAGGGCGGGGACAGCACTCTGCTCTCCACCAACACCAGCAACCGGGGCTACCGGTTCACCGGCTGGAGCGCGGTGGCCGCCGCCAACGGCAGCCTGAGCACCACCGCCGCGGCCACTAACAACGGCGGCACCACCACCTTCATCATGGCCGACCCGGTGCCCAGCACGGATGTGACCGTGGTGGCCAACTACATCACGGTTCCCTGGCTGGAGGCCGGGAGCAAGATCCCGGGCGGCCACGCCACCGGTACAAGCCCCACGGTGAAGCCCGCCACCGTAGAGATCAACAACACCGGCGCGGCCAACGCCACCGCCGTGAAGGTCAGCGTGGACGACAGCCGCTTTGAGCTGGCCACCGGCGGCATGACCGCCACGGGCAACACCGTTGCCGCCGGCGGCCCC
>NZ_CALPCU010000033.1:0-17285 GCF_943193085.1 Vermiculatibacterium agrestimuris
CCCCCCCCCCCCCCCCCCCCCCCCCCCCTTTTTTATCCCACAAAGCCTCCGGCCTGGCCGGAGGCTTTGTGGGATATTCATTGTAAACGGTTCTCACTCTTCCCCAACGGCAGTTCCCACAGCCGAAAGGTCATGATAGGTGCGCTGGCTGGGATGCTCTCCGGTCTTCCAGACGAACTTCCCGGTAAAGCCATAGATGATGGCGATGACGGGGCACAGCCAGCACAGGAAGGCGTAGGGCAGGTAGGAGAGCGTGGGAACGCCCAGCGTACCGGCCATATACACACCGCAAAGGCTCCAGGGGATCAGGGGGGAGACAATGGTGCCGCTGTCCTCCAGCGTACGGCTGAGCACTTGGGGCAGCAGGTCTTTTTTCTTAAACTCCCCCACGTACATACGGCCGCCTACCACAATGGCCAGGGTCTGGCTGGCGGTGGCCGCCAGCAGGATGGTGCAAGAGGCCACGACTGTGGTAATGAGCATCCCCACATTCTTGACCAGCGGCTTCATATGCTCCAAAACGGAGGTGAGAAGGCCGGTCTTTTCCATAATGGCGCCATAGAGCATGCCCAGCATACCCAGGGCCGCAGTCCACAGCATGCTCTGCAGGCCGCCCCGGTTCATCAGCTTGTCAAAATCGGCGAACCCGCTTTTGATGGAAAAGCCGCTGTCCAGGATCGTAGCCATAGCCGCCAGGCTCTGCCCCTGAAACACCATGGCCAGCAGGCTGGCCGCCAGAGTGGAGATGAGCAGGGTGGGAATGGAGGGGCATTTGAGCACCGCCATAACGATGACGATGACCGGGGGCAGCAGCAGTAAGGGATTCATGTTGAAATTCTGCTCAATGGCGGAGAGGGTCGCCGCCACCTGCTGGGAGTTGACCCCATCGGCCGAATAGCGCATACCCAAGATGGCATAAATGACCATACTGATCACAAAGGCCGGCAGGGTCGTATACATCATGCTTTTGATATGGTCGAACAGGTCGGCCTCAGCCACAGCGGGGGCCAGATTGGTCGTATCGGACATAGGGCTCATCTTATCGCCCAGATAGGCGCCCGAGATGATGGCGCCGGCAGTCATGGAAGGATTGATGCCGAGGCCCGCGCCAATGCCGATCAGGGCAATGCCCACGGTGCCGACGGTAGACCAGCTGCTGCCGATGGAAACGGCGCAGATGGCACAGATGAGGCAGGCCGTCATCAAAAAGAAGGAGGGGTTGATCAGCTTCAGGCCCCAATAGATGATCATAGGTACCGTGCCACTGGCGATCCAACTGGCGATCAGGCAGCCGATGAGCATCATGATGATCGTGGGCGTCACCAGGATCTTGCCGCCGTATTCAATGGCGGCGGACAGCTCCTTCCACGGCTTGCCGTTGAGCCACGCCACCCCCAGCGTCACCGCAATGGAGACGAGCAGGTTGATATGTACCGGAATATTCAGCCACAGCACCGACGCCACCATGGAGCACAGCAGGAACGCAATGCAAAACAGGGCCCAGCCAAAGGGCATGTCTTTGGGCTTCTGCCCGCTTTTCAGTTCACTCATAATAGTATACCTCCCAGGTATAGTGATAGGAGCGGCTTTTGCCCCTTTTTATACATTCGATCCTGTATATATCAGTCGTTATACAGGTATTTGTCGGCCACCTGCGCGATCCACTTGGCGTACGCCTCGTAGCACTTCTCCCCCACCTCAACGGTGGCGTCGGCCGGGTTGCCGATATATCCCGGACTCTTGTCCTCCTTGACCGGCACATAGATCCCCACGGCCCCGCCGTAGTAGTGCAGGCCGCCCATCTTCACCGGCTTGCCATCGTCCTCTTCATAGTAGGGCTTGCACCCTTCCAGATGGACAAGGCCGGGCACCGCCGCCATTACACAGCTGGTCTCGTCCTCGCCGCCGTGGCCCTGATGCTCTGCATTCTTGCACACCTTAGGCCAGAAGTCGTTCATCGGCGGCACCCAGTCGCAGACCACGCACTTGAGCCCAAATCGCACCGCCAAGTCCTTCGCCGCCACATGGAGCGCCGCGTGGTTTTCAGAGTGGTTGATGCACAGCACGAAACGCTTGAATCCATGCTTGCTCAGCGAGAGGCAGAGATCCTCCGTCATGTCGATGAAGGTGCGCTCGCTTACCGGAACGTTGCCAAACAAATTGGCGCCCTCTCGCTCAAACTGGTTGGTCTGCACTCCGAAGGGCACCGAAAAGCCCGGCACCGACTTATGGCCCATGGCAGTCAGCTGCTCATGCACACAGCGGATGAGGATGTTGGCCTGGAACCAGTCCGCTCCCATCGGCAGATGTCCGCCGTGGTTTTCAATGGCTCCAAAGCTCAGTACAACGGTATCCGCCCCGTCGTCTATCAGCGCCTTCAGCTCCACGGCCGTCATCTCCAAAAGACTTTTGGGGCCTTTTACCTCATAGAGGGTCTTCCAATTCTTCATAAACTCGCTTCCTCTCCCCTCCCGTCTGCGCGGGAGAACATGATAGTATAAAATTGCATCTCTTCAAATGTTCTTGCATAAATATACATCGCTCTGTATCAAATGTCAATGGCCGGCTTCATTTTTGTTAAAACCAACAAAAGGCAATGGGGTCACGCCGGCATAAAAGAGCAGATCGCCAAAAAGCGGCCCGGAAGCAGCCGCTTTTTTGAATCCTTTTATCATTTTCGGGTATACTCTCTGGCGAGGTGATCTTTATGTCCGTCGTATCCCCCAATATTCGCGACAAATTCGACTCCATGCCCCAAAACCTGCAGCAGGCCCTTCTGGACACCGGCATGCAGCTGGACACCCTGGCCGATCTGATGGCCTGTCTGGAGCGGGTCATCGCCGAAAATGAGAAATGAATCCCTGTCCAAAGGAAGAGGGGCACAGCCGACAGCTGTGCCCCTCTCTTTATTTCATGTGACCTTCCACCCAGGAGAGAACGTCATCGAAGACTTCTTCCCTGTTGCTCTCGTTGAGCATCTCGTGCCGTCCGCCGGGATAGAGTTTTACTGTCACGTCCCGCACTCCCGCCTGACGGAACCACCCCGCCACCTTTTGGACGCCCTTGCCCATGGCGCCCACCGGATCGGCGTCTCCGGCGAAAAAGTAGATCGGGGTGCTCTTGTCCATCCGCTTCAAATTGTCCACGCTGCCCACATACTGGAGCCCGCACATCATGGCGTGGTTCATCCCCGCCGTGGTCTTGAAATTGCACAGAGGGTCGGCCAGATAGGCGTCCACCACCGCCTCGTCCCGGCAGATCCAGTCCGCGCTTGTACGGCTGGGCTTAAACTTTTTATTGTAGGCCCCGATGGACAGGGCGTAGAACAGCTTGTTGACCTTGTGCGGATCTCCTATCCCGGTGAGGGCCTTGCCCAGCGCCACGGTGACAGCCGGCTCCTGGCCGGTACCGGAGAGGATGCAGCCCGTCAGCGCGCCGGGATAGTCGATGAGAAAGGTGCGGGCCACAAAGGAGCCCATGGAGTGGCCCAGGAGGAAATAGGGCAGCTCCGGCGCAGTCTCCTTCACCTTACACTGAAGCGCCCGCACATCGTGCACCAAGTCCCACCAGTTATCAAAATAGCCGTACTCCGACGCTTCTCTGGCCGTCAGGCCATGGCCCAGGTGGTCGTGTCCCGCCACCAAAAAGCCCCGCTCCGCCAGGAACCGGGCAAAGGGATCGTACCGCAGGGCATATTCGCAGATGCCGTGGACAAGCTGCACCACCCCCCGTGCCTCCCCCTCCGGATGCCACAGGACGGCGTGGACTTGATGGACGCCGTCGGAGGAGGGAAAGGTAAATTCCTGTCTGCTCGCCATGGAGATCCTCCTTTTTGCCGCGTAAAATCAGTATGCTATATTCTACCGGGAATCTCCGCCGCCGTCAACCGGTGTTTTGCGGTCTGCGCGCAAAAAAGGAGAGCCATCCCCTTCCGGGACGGCCCTCCTCCCCGCTTTCCTCTTTACTTTCCCGCTCCCACGCCGTGGGCGGACTCCACCACCATCCGGGTCAGCGCGAACAGGGCGATGGCATTGGGAATGACCATCAGGTTATTGAACATGTCGGTCAGTTCCCATACCAGGTCGTTGGACATGAGGGTGCCCAGGAAGATAAACACCAGGGCGATGACGGAATAGACCACCGCGGACTTCTTGCCGAAAAGGTAGATCACGTTGATCTTGCCAAAGAGGTTCCAGCTCAGAACCGTGGAGAAGGCGAAGAAGAACAGGCAGACAGCGACGAAGATGGCGCCGAAATTGGTGCCGAAGACCGTTCCAAAGGCGGTCTGGGCCAGGTTGGTCTTGTTGATGGCCTCCGTGACCGCGCCGGTGTAGCCCGCCGCCAGAGGGCCGCCCTCGGTATAGAGGGTGGAGATGATGACCAGAGCGTTCAGGGTGAGCACCACGAAGGTGTCCATGAACACGCCGATCATGGCCACCACGCCCTGGTCGTGGGGATCGGTCACGTTGGCCTGGGCGTGGGCGTGGGGGGTGGAGCCCATACCGGCCTCATTGGAGAACAGGCCCCGCTTGGCGCCCTGGCTGATGGCGGTCTTGAGGGCGTAGCCCAGGCCGCCGCCCACAATGGCCTGGGGCTGGAATGCGTATTGGAAGATCATCCCGAAGGTGGCGGGGATATAGCGGCCGCGGGCAATGAGGATGGCCAGCCCCCCCGCCAGGAAGATGGCCGCCATAACGGGCACCACCTTCTCCGTTACCGCCGCCAGGCGCTGTACACCGCCCAGGAAGATCACGGCGCAGATGACCACCAGCACCGCGCCCACGATCCAGGCGGGGACGCCAAAGGCGGTCTCAAAGGTGGAGCCGATGGAGTTGGACTGGACCATACAGCCCATAAAGCCCAGCGCCAGAATAATGGCCACGGCGAAGAAGCCGGCCAGGAATTTGCCGAAGCCTCCCTTAAAGGCGGTGGTGATGTAGTAGACCGGGCCGCCGTGGATGGTGCCGTCCTCATCCACCACCCGGGTCTTGAGCGCCAGAGTGGCCTCGGCATAGATGGTGGCCATGCCGAAGAAGGCGATGATCCACATCCAGAAAATGGCGCCGGGGCCGCCGGCGAGGATGGCGCCGGAGGCGCCCACGATATTGCCCGTTCCCACCTGGGCGGCGATAGCGGTGGCCAGGGCCTGGAACGAGCTCATGCCCTGCTCCTGCTTCCCGCCTCGGAGAGTCAGATTGCCAAAGACCTTTTTCATACCCTCGCCAAAGCAGCGCACCTGTACAAAGCGGGTCTTGATGGAATACCACAGGCCCACCGCAATGAGCAGGAACACCAGGATATAGCTGGATAGATAGTTGTTGATGTCTACCACCACAGGGTAAAGGGCCGCTTCCAGATTTTCAAGCATTTCTCATCTCTCCTTTTCCTCGGGCAAAAAACAGGACTGTGGAGAAAACTCCACAGTCCGGGAATAGATATAAGCGCCTTAGCCAAAGCGCACGGCGCGCTCCAGCCAAGCCAGCTCTTCTCTGTCCTTTTGCCTGAGAGATTCATAGGGCTCGCGCCCCATGTTGCCCCTTCGGCCCCCGTAAACGAGTTTCTCCAGAGTTACATCCGCGCATAGTCCTCGCCCCCCACGGAGGCGCCTGAGAGTGTTACTCCTTCGGCATGGCTGTCCGCCATTTTCCTACACGCTTCGTCTGTCCGATTCAATTATGGGCGTACTATACTACATCTATGCGCATTTGTCAACCTCTGTGTGAAAATACGCCCCAAGAGGCTGAAGGCCGAGCGGCCTAAGCGGCGAGAGCAATAAAAAAGGAACAAACTTCCCGCTGACGCAGAAAGTTTGTTCCTGGTACGGCTGGAGGGACTCGAACCCCCGACCTACTGGTTCGTAGCCAGTCACTCTATCCAGCTGAGCTACAGCCGCATACCGTCTCACCGACAGCTTGATTATTTTAGCACAGTGAGCGGTAAATTGCAAGCCCTTTTTTCCTTCCGGGGTATTTTTTCTCAAAAATCCTCGTTGTCCACATCGAATGGGGGCAGATCCATGGGCTGAGGGATGGCGTCGCCCTCGTAGTCCAGCTCCTCGGGCACAGGCTCTGACACCGGAGGTGCGTCGGGCGCCATGTCCACCATGCCCTGCTTGTACTGCATCTCCTGCCACTGCTCCTTGGTGATGAGCACCTGGCGGGGCTTGGAGCCTTCGAAGGGCCCCACCACCCCCTTCTCCTCCATCTGATCCACCAGCCGGGCGGCGCGGGAGTAGCCCAGTTTCAGCCGCCGCTGGAGCATGGACACAGAGGCCATGCCCGTCTCCACCACCACCTCGATGGCAGAGGGCAGCAGCTCGTCATAGGCGTCGTCCACATCCTCCGGTGCGGAACCACCCACGCCCTTGGCCCCCTTCTCCTTCTCCGCCACGCTCTTTTCGATCTCGTGGAGCACGGACTCGTCATACTGGGCGCTGCCGCCCTGCTTGACAAAGTCCACCACAGCCGCCACTTCCTCATCGGTGATGAGACAGCCCTGGACACGGGTGGGCTTTCCCGCCCCCAGAGGCAGGTAGAGCATATCGCCCCGGCCCACCAGCTTCTCCGCGCCCACCTGATCCAAAATGATGCGGGATTCCAGAGAGGAGGCCACCGCAAAGGCAATGCGGGAGGGGATATTGGCCTTCATCAGGCCCGTGATGACGTCGGCGGAGGGCCGCTGTGTGGCAACGATGAGGTGCATACCGGCGGCACGGCCCATCTGGGCCACCCGGCAGATGGACTCCTCCACCTCCTTGGCCGCCACCAGCATCAGGTCGGCCAGCTCGTCGATGACCACCACGATCTGAGGCATGGTCTCCATCTCCCCCGTCTTGGCAGCGTGGGCGTTATAGGAGGCCAGATCCCGGACGCCCACCTCGGAGAAAGCCCGGTAACGCTTCATCATCTCCACCACCGCCCACTGGAGGGCGCCGGCCGCCTTTTTGGGGTCGGTGACCACCGGGATGAGCAGATGGGGGATGCCGTTGTAGATACCCAGCTCCACCATTTTGGGATCCACCATAATCAGGCGCACTTCCTCAGGACTGGCCTTATAGAGCAGAGAGATAATGAGGGAGTTAGTACATACCGATTTGCCGGAGCCGGTGGTGCCGGCGATAAGCATGTGGGGCAGCTTGGCGATGTTGCCCACCACACAATTGCCGCCGATATCCTTGCCCACGGCAAAGGCCACCTTGGATTCGTGGTTTTTGAACTGCTCAGAGCCGATCACATCCCGGATCTGCACCGGGGAGACCAGCTTATTCGGCACCTCGATGCCCACCATGGAGATCTTGTCGGGAATGGGGGCGATGCGCACGCCAGAAGCGCCCAGGGCCAGGGCAATGTCGTCGGCCAGGTTGGTCAGCTTGTTCAGGCGCACGCCCTGATCCAGCTCCAGCTCGTACCGGGTCACCGAGGGGCCCCGGGTCACGTTGATAATACTGGCGTCAATGCCGAAGGAGTGGATGGTGTCGGTGAGCCGGGTCTGGTTGGCTCTCAGCTCTCCCGCCACGCCGGCAGAATCCGTCTCTCCTCCCATCTTCAGCAGGGAGACGGGCGGGTATTCGTAGGCGGCCGCCGCCTGGCTCAAGGCCTCCTCCACCTCTTGAGATACCTGGGCCGCAGCCTCCTCGGCATCTCCCTTTTTCAGCTTGGGCACAGCAGGCTCCCGCAGGATCTCCGGGGGCGGCGCCGGGGCCTGGAAGGGCTCCTCGGGCAGCTCCACCGCGGGCAGCGGCGCCGGGGCAGGCGCAGGCTCCTCCGCCTCCTTAGCGGCTGCCAGCACCTGATCCGGCGCAGGCACCTTGCTCTTTCGGTCAAAAAGGCCCCGCTTGGGCTCCGGGAGCTCCTCGGGGGCGGGCTCCTCCTCGGGCTGGGGCCGGGGCCCGTCGTCCACCGGGATGTCAATGGAGGCCCGGCGGCGCTCCCTGGAAACAGGGGCGGGCCGGATGGGCTTGGCCGGGGGCGGGGGAAGCTCTTCCTCCTCGTCGTCCTCCTCCACCTCCTCGTACTCTGTCCGGGGACGGCTGCGCAGCCAATCCACTACCTGGACGGGGGTGATGCGGAAGCTGCCCATAAGCAGGCCGCAAAGGGCCAGAATCAGCACCATGCCCGCGCCGATCTTACTGAACACGGCGATAAGAGCCTGAGAGAAAAGGCCGGCCAAAACGCCGCCGGAGGTCATGGTCTTCCCCTGCGTCCACAGGATCTTCACGATCTCACCGCTCCAGGCAAACTCGCTCTTGAACAGAAACAGGTGGAGAAGGCTTCCCAAAATCACGGGGGTCAGCACCGTGCACCACACCCGAAGCTGTACGGGCCGGCCCCGGTGAAAGCCCAGGATGGCGGCACACCACAGCAGAGCCGGGGGCAGTAGCCAATAGCCGTAACCGATCAGGCCCTTCACCGTCCCACAGAGAAAGTCGATGAAGATGGCCTCCACCTGGAAATAGCCCAGGGCGGAGAAAACACCCAGCAGGAGGCACACCAGCGCGCCCACCTCCCGGCGGATCGGGCGGCGGGCCGGCTCCGGCGCTCTTTTCCGGCTGGTGGAGCCGCTCGACCGGCCGGCAGAGCTCCCTCTGCCGGAAGAGGCGCGGGCGTCGGAAGCGCTTGCGCGGGTGGAACCAGTTTTCTTTTGTGTGGAGGAGGCCACTGGGATCATCCTTTCCGAAAACGCCGCGAACAGGCGGCGGCTTGTCCATAAAATATCAACATAAATATACCGCAAATTCCTCCAAATTTCAAGCCCTTCCGGCATAAAAAGGGCTCCGCCCATTTCGGGAGGAGCCCTTCGGGAGCCCTTTTCCATTTATTTTACGAAAAAACCGGCAGCCAGGGAGAGGATTCCCGCTCCCCAACAATAATAGGCGAAGGCGCCGAACTTCCCCTTATCGGAGAGCAGATTCACCAGGCGAATGGCAAAGTAGCCCACCACGGCGGCCACCAGGGTGCCCACCAGATAGACGGGCATCAGCTCCATGTCCACGCCCCCCGCCTCCATCACGTCCTTCAAGCTCAAGATGTTGGCCCCCAACACTGCCGGGAGGCTCATAAGGAAGGAAAAGCGCACGGCAAAGACCCGGTCATAGCCCCGCAGGAGCCCGGCGGAGATGGTGATGCCGGAGCGGGAGATGCCGGGGAGGGTGCCCACAGCCTGGGCAAAGCCCACCACCACCGCGTCGGCCAGGGTGGCTGTGCGCTCGGTCTTGCGCCCCCGGGCCATCCGGTCGGAAAAATAGAGGATAAAGCCGGTGAGCAGCAGCGCCACCGAGACAAAGGCGGCGCTGCCCATGGCCGCCTCCACCCTGTCCTTGACGGGCAGGATGAGGAACAACGGCAAGGTGGCCACGACGATGAGGAGCACCATCCGCCGGGCGGGCGGTGCGCTCTGTCCCTGGCCGCCGCGCCGGGAGAAGAGGCCGCCCAGCAGCAAAAAGAACTCCCGGATCATCTCCCATATGTCCTTCCAATAGTAGACGAACACGGAGATCAGCGTTCCCAGGTGGAGCAGAACAGTGAAAAACATCTGGGTCTCCTCATAATTCTCCACCCCGAAAAAGTGCTGGAACAGGGCCAAATGGCCCGAACTGGAAATGGGCAGGAACTCCGCGATCCCCTGCAGGATCCCCATAAGGACAGAAGATATGTAATCCAAAACGCTTCCCTCCAACGCACAGCTTTTTCTCTGCTATTCATATTACCACACCCGGCGGGATATTTCCACTCTTTCCCGCCCGCTTCACAAAACCTTAAGGGAGAAGGAGGTCACCCCTCCCTCTCCCTCGCCTTTCTTTCCTCGATCTGCCGATGGAGGCACTCCAGCGCATCGGAAAGTCCGCCCGTCTGGTCGATCAGCCCGATCCGCACAGCCTCCTCCCCATAGAGAACGCTGCCCACATCCCCCGTCAGCTCCCCTGTCTCCAGCAGCAGGGAGAGAAAATCCTGCCGGCGGATGTTGCTGTGGGTGGTGACGAAGTCGATGATCCGATCCTGGGTGCGCTGAAAGTAGGCAAACATCTGGCTCACTCCGATGACGGTACCGGACATCCGCACCGGGTGGATGGTCATGGCCGCCGAGGGGGCGATGAAGGAGCGCTTCGCCGCCACCGCCAGGGGCACTCCGATGGAATGGCCCCCTCCCAGCACCATGGACACCGTGGGCTTGGTCATACCGGCGATGGTCTCGGCAATGGACAGACCCGCCTCGATGTCGCCCCCCACCGTGTTCACCAGCACCAAAAGGCCGTCCACCTCATCGCTCTCCTCCACCATGGCCAGCAGGGGCAAAACATGCTCATACTTGGTGGTCTTCACTGTGGGCGGCAGAAGCTGATGCCCCTCCACCTGTCCCACAATGGTCAAGGTGTGGATCGTCCCCCGCCGGGTGCGGATGAGGGCGCTTCCCAGCCCCTCAATGTTCTCCCGCGCCTCCTCTTCCCGCTGCGGCTGCTGCTGTTCCTGCTCGTCCATGGCGCTCCCTCCTTGCGTGGTCTTTAGTATGCGCAGAGAACGGCGGCCCATTCTCAAATTACACCGTGTAATTTGACCTTTACAGCTCCGGTGCGGCCCCATCTTTTCCCTTTTTCAGCCTTATCGACAAAAAACTCCCTCTTTTTTCTTCCTTCCCGCCTTCCCGTGCACTTTTTCTCCATAAGATTTACATAATTTACGTTCATAACATTCACTACACAGAGTTATTCACATTTTTCACAGGTCTTTCCACAGCCATACACCCCTTTTATCCAAACGTCTTCACAATTTATCCACAGAATTTTCCATAGCCCGAAAATGAATTTCCCCAAAAAATGAAATCACCAGTTTGGTATACATAATATTTTTTAAGGCCAACTCTTTTTCACGCGCTGCCCTTGGGCAGCAGCCGCTTGCGCAAAGAGCCCCGGTATCAGGCAGGTGCATGATACCGGGGCTTTTTATACTGCGATTCAATTCTTTGCCCGCCTGCGGCGGAACATGCCCTTCTCCCCTTGGCGCTTGACGCTCTCCAGGGCCTCTCTGTCCCTGCCGGAGGTCATGCTGCTGTACCGGGAGCGGAACCGGCGGCTCATGAGCTCGGCTCCCATCATCAGGTCGTTGTAGCGCTCCTTCAGGGCGCGGCCTTTCTCATCCAGCTGCTCGGGCAGCAGGTCGTCCAGCCGCTCGGAGAAGCTCTGCTTCGCCTCCGTCAGCATATCGGTGAGTTCCGCCTTGCCCAGGTGAGCCTGAAGCCGCAGCTCGTCGCCCACCTGCTGCATCCGGGAGAGCATCTGGGATGTACGGGCCAGTTGGTAGATGGTGGCCCCGGCATCGCTGACCAGCACGCCCAGGAAAAATCCGTCCAGCACGTAGACGGCCAGAGCCGGAATCCTCTCCAAAAGTCCCGCCACCCTAGGGTGAATGAAATAAAGCACCAGGAAGGACAGCACGCCCCACATCAGGCACACCCACAGGCAGATGCGGCCGTGGAGATTAAAGCGGTACATGCTGTAATCCCAATACTTGATGTGGGTGGTCTTCTCCAAAAACCAGCCCACCAGGTACTCCCAGGCGGACATACATACTGTGGCGGTCAGGTAAAACAGCACCGGCTTATCCATAAGGGGCTGAAACCAGCAGACCATCATCAGCACCCCCACCCCGTAAATAGGGCACATAGGGCCATAGAGGAAACCCCGGGGGACGAACCGCTTTTCCAGGGTGGAGCAGTAAATGGTCTCCATGCACCAGCCCAGGACGGAATAGACGATAAAGTACAAAAGAGCCATGCTGATGGGCAGGCCGAAAAAGATGGGCTCTCCCACGGTCACTCCCCCTTCCCCTTATCGTTCAAGACCTCCAGCAGTCCGTTATAGACCCGCTCCGGCCGGGCTTTGAAGCCGGCGATGAGCTGCTCGGCCTGGGCCTGAGAGGGGCATAGAAGCTCGATGGTCAGCAGATTTCCCCCGTCGTCATCCAGCGTCATTCGGGCCACGGCGGAGCCGTCCTCCCTGGCCAGGGCCTCTCCCCGGATCTGGGCACTGCGCCGCAGGGCGGCGTTCACTGCCGTCAGATCCTGATCGCACCGGCGGCGCACCGAGTAGGGCAGACTGCTCTCACAGGCCTCCGAGTTGACCTGACCCTTTTCTGTGATGGTGTAGCGCCCCTCCTCCAGAAGGAGGTGGCCGCTCTCCACCAGCTCGGCGGTGGCCTCGGCAAAATCAAAATATTCTACGCCCTCATGGCGCATGGCGAGCTCCATAAGCGTGTCAAAATCCACCGGCCCCGCCATCCGGGCCATCAAATAGAGCTCCAGCATTTTGATGTCCAGCTTATCGTGAATGAAACCTTGTTTGGCCATAGCGTGCTCCTTTGGGACAGTTGATTTTTCTTATTATACCTGTATTTTCCTCGGATGGCAAGCCCCGCCCCTCTCCTCTCTTCCCCATTTTTCACGAAAGGAGCTGCCCTTATAGGTGCAGATTATGATATAATAGTATCATAATCTCCCCACAGGAGGCTCAAGATATGACAAAGATCCTTTTCGTCTGCCACGGCAATATCTGCCGCTCCCCTATGGCGGAAAGCGTGATGACCCACCTGCTCCAGCGGGCGGATCGGAGGGATATCCTGGTGGATTCCGCCGCCACCAGTACAGAGGAGCTGGGCAATCCCGTCCACCCCGGCACCCGGCGGGTGCTGGCCGCCCACGGCGTCCCTCTGGTGCCCCACCGGGCCCGGCAGATGACCTGGCAGGACGGCGAGACATACAGCTATCTCATCGGCATGGACAGCGCCAACCTGCGGAACATGGCCCGCATCCTGGGACACAGTGAAAAGCTCCACAGCTTGTTGGATTGGAGCCCTCACCCCAGAGACATCGCCGACCCCTGGTACACCGGGGATTTCGAGGCCACCTTCCGGGACGTCTGGGAGGGCTGCGAGACTCTGCTGGACATTCTTTAAGTAAAAACGGGAGCGGTCTTTCGATCGCTCCCGTTCCCTTTTACCAGACAGGCTCCGCCCCCTCCGCCCGGAGGGGGAGCTCACCAAAGATCCGCGCCACCAGGCTCTCGTATTCCGCAGGGTCGGTGGTCTTCTTCAGCTTCTTTTCATATTTTTCCGCCTGCTCAAAAAGGCAGAGCTGATAGAACCAGTGTTCCTTCATGCGTCCCAGGGCGTTTTTACGGCTTCCGAAGTCAGAGCTGTAGCCCTCAAACAGCTCCTCGTCATAGGCCCTGAGCTCCTCCCTGCCTATGCCGGGCCCACCCTGGATCCGCCGCACCAGAGCCGGGTCTGCCGTCAGTCCCCGGCCCAGCATCACCGCCTCCGTTTGAGGGAAGCGGGTCAAAAAATCCCCATACCGTCCCGCCGTGGTGAGGTCGCCATTATAGCATACCGGGTTGGCGCTCTCCGCCAGGGCGAGAGTGAACGCCTCCGGCCGGGCGGGCCTGCGGTAAAGATCCTCCCGCACACGGCAGTGGATGGTAAGCTCTCCAATGGGGTACCTGTTGAACAGCTCCAGCAGGCGGGGAAACTCCTCCGGCGCCTTCCTCCCCAGCCGGGTCTTAACAGAGATCCTGGCCGGCGCCCGGGCAAAGATCCCGTCCAAAAGCCGCTCCAGCCCCTCCAGGTCAGACAGAAGACCGCTCCCCTTCCCCTTGGCCACCACCGTGCCCGAAGGACAGCCCAGGTTCAGGTTGATCTCCTCATATCCCATATCGGCCAGAGCCCTGGCCGCCCAGAGGAAGTCTTCCGCCTTCTTGGTGAGCAGCTGGGGCACCACCGGCACGCCCCGGTTCGCCTCCGGGAGGAAATCCCGCTTGCTTCTGCCGGCAAAGCGGCCGTCCTCCGTGGGGGAAAAGAAGGGCGTGAAATACTTGTCCACCCCCGGAAAATAGCGGTGGTGGAGATTCCGCAGAACATGGTCGGTGACACCCTCCATAGGTGCGAAATAGAATTTCAACGCGCCTTTCCTCCCATCGAAAAAAGGAAAGCGGCCCAGCGGGCCGCTTTCCTTTTTTTGGCGGAGAAGGAGGGATTTGAACCCTCGCGACGGTTTCCCGCCCTACTCCCTTAGCAGGGGAGCCCCTTCGGCCACTTGGGTACTTCTCCATAGCCGGTTATCTTCACCGTTTTCGGTTGTACGCGATTGGCGGAGAGAGTGGGATTCGAACCCACGGCTCCTTGCGGAGTCACCAGTTTTCAAGACTGGCTCCTTAAACCACTCGGACATCTCTCCATGTTTATCCATCTTGAGAGGACGGGCGGTCAGATGCGACATTTATATTACCACGGTTTTACGCCTGTGTCAAGAGAGAAAAGCTGGCATGGCCCCCTTGGTTTTCCTTCCTGACGGAAAAAGGTACAAAAGGGCTTGCAAAAGTCTTTCACATAGAGTAAAATAATTCTACCAATTTTGATTTTTGGAGGATGAATACCAATGCCTACGATTACTGCAGGTGAGTTCCGCAACGGCGTGACCTTTGAGATGGACGGAAAGGTCATGCAGGTGGTCGAGTTCCAGCACGTGAAACCCGGCAAGGGCGCCGCTTTTGTCCGCACGAAGATGAAGGACGTGCTGGGCGGCGGCGTCACCGAGACCTCCTTCAACCCCACCGCTAAGTTCGAGACCGCTTATATCGAGCGCAAAGACGCCGAGTACAGCTACAACGACGGCGACCTGTACTACTTCATGGATCAGGAGAGCTTTGACATGGTGCCCGTATCCCAGGGCGATCTGCCTGACGGCTTCGCCTTTGTTAAGGAGAACACCGTGTGCAAGCTGATGATCTACAAGGAGAAGGTAGTGGGCGTTGAGGCTCCCAACTTCGTTGAGCTGGAGGTCACCGAGACCGATCCCGGCTTCAAGGGCGACACCGCCACCAACGTCACCAAGCCCGCCACAGTGGAGACCGGCGCCGAGATCAAGGTTCCCCTGTTCATCAACCCCGGCGACAGGATCAAGATCGACACCCGTACCGGTGAGTACCTGGAGCGCTGCAAGGGCTAAAAGGAGCGCCTGGGGCACTTCGCAGTGTGACAGCCCTGATTTGAAAGGAGTTTACTATGACGATTTCTGAGAAGGTGGCCTATCTGAAGGGCCTGGCCGAGGGCCTGGAGCTGGATACCGCCAAGTCCAAGGAGGGCAAGCTCATCTCCGTGATGATCGGTATTCTGGAGGAGATCGGCCTGTCCATCGAGGATCTGGAGGAGAACGCCGACGCCCTGGGTGAGGAGCTGGACGCCGTGTCCGACGACCTTGCCGACGTGGAAGAGATCATCTACGGCGAAGACGAGGATGACGACGAGTGCGGCTGCTGTGACGACGAGGACTTTTTCGAGGTCGAGTGCCCCAACTGCGGCGCGGAGCTGGACATCGACGAATCCATTCTGGAGGCCGGCACAGTGGAGTGCCCCGGCTGCGGCAGCAAGTTTGCCATCGATCTTACCGATGACGAGTGTGACTGCGGCTGCGACCACGAGCACGGCGAGGACTGACACGAGAATCAAAACCGAAAAAACAGGCCGGCATTTTAAAATGCCGGCCTGTTTTTTTGGGGGCAAAGGGCAAAAGCGTGAGAATAGCAAAGATGCTTAAAAGAATTTTTTATTAAATTGAACAAAGTTCCCCTACGAATTTTATAGAGATTTCCCCTTGAAATTCGATTTTCGAAGGATTAAGATAGCACCTTGTAAGGGGCTGGTAAAGCCCCTGCCCGAACCTGCCGCAGAAGAGCGCACGGCGGGGGCGGGAAATTATGAAAGGGAGGAATTGGCATGATCACGTTCTTTGTTTGTCTGGTGGTCTTGGTGGTAGGCTTCTTTACCTACGGTAAGCTGATCGAAAAAGTCTTCCATATTGATGACCGCCAGACTCCCGCCATCGCCCATCCCGACGGCGTGGACTACATTCCCATGAAAACCTGGCGCATTTTCCTGATCCAGCTTCTGAATATCGCAGGTCTGGGCCCCATTTACGGGGCCATTGCCGGAGCCTGTTGGGGCCCGGCAGTCTACTTGTGGATCGTCTTTGGCACCATTCTGGGCGGCGCGGTTCATGATTTCCTGTCCGGCATGATGTCGGAGCGCAACGACGGTATGTCCATCTCTGAGGTAGTGGGCCTCTATATGGGTAAGATCATCACCTTTGTCATGCGGGTGTTTTCGGTGGTGCTGCTGGTGATGGTAGGCGTCAATTTTGCCGCCGGCCCCGCCGGCCTGCTGGCCAAGCTGACCCCGGAGCAGCTGAGCCAGAGCGTTTGGCTCGTGATCATTATGCTCTACTATCTGGCGGCCACCTTCCTGCCCATCGATAAGGTGGTCGGCAAGCTCTATCCGTTTTTTGGGCTTTGCCTTATCATCATGGCGGTAGGCGTGGGCGGAGCCACCGTTTTCCTGCATGGCAGCGATATGCCTGAGCTCAGCGCCGCCACTTTGTCCGTTCTTCATCCCAGCGGAACGCCCAAGTGGGCGATGATGTTCGTTACAGTGGCCTGCGGCGCGGTGTCCGGCTTCCATGCCACGCAATCCCCCATGATGGCCCGGTGCATTAAGTCTGAGAAGGAAGGCCGAACCGTATTCTACGGCGCTATGGTGGCCGAGGGTATCATAGCCCTTATCTGGGCCGCCGCCGGCGTTACCTTCTACACCAACCACGGTTCCCTGGTAGAGGGGATGCAGGGCCTTCAGGCCGCCATCACCGCCGGTGGACAAGGCGGTGTGGTCTATGAGATCTGCACCTCCCTGCTGGGCCCGGTGGGCGGCGTATTGGCTATGATCGGCGTCATCGCCTGCCCCATCACCTCCGGTGACACCGCTTTCCGTTCCGCCCGGCTTACCATTGCCGACTGGTTCAAGCTGGATCAGGCCGATACCAAGAAGCGGGCCGTTCTGGCCGTTCCTCTGCTGGCTGTCGGATTTATCATTGTAAAGCTGCTGCCCTGGACCTATCTGTGGCGGTACTTCTCCTGGTCTAACCAGACCCTGGCGATGATCGTACTGTGGACTGGCGCTGTGTTCCTCCACCGGTACGGCTATCCGCCGGTGGCCTCTATGATGGCCGCTCTGCCCGCCACCTTTATGACGGCGGTGTCCATCACTTATTTCTTCCAGGCCCCCGAGTGCCTGCACCTGTCCACCTCCATCGCCTATCCCGTAGGTATCGTGGCGGCCGTGGTCTTCTTCGTCCTGTTCTATGTCCAGACCTTCGTGCGTAAGAAGGACGAAAATCAGTTGGCCGCCCAGATGGGCAAGTAAAAAATATCACCTGTGCGCTCTTAGAGGACGGGCCGCGCTCTTGCGCGG
>NZ_CALPCU010000034.1:0-16553 GCF_943193085.1 Vermiculatibacterium agrestimuris
CTGCCTTTTTGGCAGGGCGCTTTTTCAGTTCAGAAGCCAGATGCCGAAGTTGAGATAGCCGGCAAAGGCGACCCAGAGCAGATACGGGAGCAGAAGGAGTCCAGCGGGCCTTGAAAGACGCCAGAACAGGCGCAGGGTACACAGGATCAGCACCCATAAGAAAAGCAGCCAGACAAACGCCAGCAGGTATCTGCCCAGGTTGAAGAAGAGGATCGTCCAGAGAAAGTTGGCGCCCAGCTGGAGCGCGTAAAGCGTCAAAGCCCGGCGCTTATCTCCCCGTACATCTTCCCCAACGCTCACCAGGTAAGATGCCACGCCCATCAGGAAAAAGAGGAGCGTCCACACCACCGGGAAGACCCATTGCGGCGGAGACAGAGGCGGCTGACGCAGAGTCAGGAACCGTTCCATGCCGTCCTTGGTGAGAAGGGCGGACAGCCCGCCTACCGCCTCTGGGATCAAAACCGCCACGATCCATTTTTTCCACTGTATCCGCATATTTACCACCCCGCCTAGGATACACGCCCCGGCGGGTAGTTATACATACGGTCAAGGAGACAGGGGCAGAATTACTTGCCCACCTTGCTCAGAGCGTCCTTCACGGCCTCCATGATGCCGTTGCTGGCCATGGTGGCGCCGGTGGCAACGTCCACCTCGGCGGACTGCTTCTCAATAATGGCCTTGGGCACGGACTCGAAGGCGGGGTCGGAAATACCGGCAGACTCGCTGTGGCTCAGGACGTCAATCTTGGCGATCTTGGTGCCGTCCATGGTGACCTTCACCCTGATCTTACCGCCGTAGCCCTGGCCCTCGCCGATGTACTCGTTGGGGCCCAGCTCGGGCTCGTCAGCGCCGTCCAGAGTGGACTGGGCCACCTTGGGCTCGGTGTAGTAGCCGAACTTGATGTTCAGCAGGTCGGCGGCCTTGGCGGCCACCTCACCGGTGACGGCGGCGCAGCGGGCCAGACGGCCAGGGTCGCTCATGGCGTAGCCAGTGGCGGCCATGTACTTGCCCACGGAGTCGCGGCACTCCACGGACTCGGAGACGGTCATGACGGGAGAGGCCATCTCGGGCTGATACTGGGGGAAGGCGTGGCCCTTGTACCACTCGTAGAGCTCGTTGCGCAGGCCATTGGCATCCGAGCCCTCCATGAACAGGCCGAAGACGGCGCAGGCGCCGCCCAGGGAGCCGCACAGGCTCTGCACGCCGTAGCCGCCGGCACCGTCGGCGAACATTTTGGCGTTGATCTGGTTGTAGGGATAGCCATACTGGCCGGCCAGGGTCTCCACAATGGCGGAGACGGCACCGGCGCAGCAGCCGCCGTGGCTGTAGAAGGCCTTGTAGCCGTTCTCCAGGGCGACCTGGGGATCAAGCTCCTCCCACTTCCAGGGCCAGGCGGGGGACTCGATGGCCTCGGGGGTGGCGGGGGTGGTATCCTCGGGGGTGGGGGCAGAGCCGGCGGCGCCGGCGCAGCCGGTCAGGGTCAGAACGCCCAGACCCAGGGCGCCCACACCGGCCTTACGCAGGAAATCGCGGCGAGAAACATCGTTGCTCATTTCTTTTTCCTCCTCTTTTTAGATGTGGTGTGACCGTATTACTGTACGAATCTAACTAACAGTATAGACTATATCATAGACTTTGTCAATAATTTGTCAAGCAAGAATTGGAAATGGCGGAAATGACGAAAATGGGGGAAGGGAGGGTCAGTCCCGGGCCTGGGAGACAGGGGGCCTACTTCCCCGCCTGAAGAGGCAGGGTGATGACGAAGGCCGTGCGCTCGCCGGTGCTCTCAGCCCGGATATCGCCGCCGTGGAGCTCCACGATCTCCTTGGCGATGGCCAGGCCCAGGCCCGCGCCGCCGGTGCGGGTGGAGCGGGCGGCGTCCAGGCGGTAGAATTTCTGAAAGATATTGGTCAGTTCCTTCTCCGGGATCTCCAGCCCGTCGTTGGCGATGGTGACCACGGCGCTTTTCCCCTCCCGGCGGGCGGAGAGGAGCACAGGGCCGCCGGGAGCAGAGTAGCTCACGGCGTTGCGCAGCACATTGTCAAACACTCTGGCCAGCCGGTCGCCGTCCCCCTCCACCACCAGGTCGGGCTCCACCTCCGGCTGGCATGTCAGAGAGCGGGAGGCAAAAAGGGGATAAAATTCGTCGGCCAGCTGCTCCAGGAGAAAGGAGAGCTGTACGCTCTCCCGCTTGGTCAAGGCCAGCTCCATGGTGTTGATGTCAAAGAACTCCCCCACCAGCTCCTCCAGCCGGCGGGCCTTGTTCAGGGCAATGCCGGTATATTTGACCCGCTGCTCCTCCGTCAGGCCCGGCTCGTCCCAGAGAAGCTCCAGATAGCCCAGCACGGAGGTCAGGGGGGTCTTCAGGTCGTGGGCCAAAAAAGCGATGAGCTCCTGCTGCCGCTGGGCCTCCCGCTTCAACTCGCTCTGCTGGAGCAGGAGCCGGGCGCGCACCGCCGAGAGCTCACTCCCCACGCCGCGCAGGGTGCGGGGCACCTTCAGCTCCCTCTCCGGGTCTTCCAGGGTGGCCCGGAGATATTTCGCCACCTGGGTCAAACGATAATGGGGCAGCGTCAGCAGGCCCACGATGACCAGCAGGCTCAACAGGCCCACAGTGGACAGCAGGGCGATTTTCCATTCCGGCATAGGCTCGGCCTCCTTTCAGCGAAACAATATTATACCCGGTTTCCGGCAAAAAGGCAATGAAGAGCCCCTCAGCTTTCGCTGAGGGGCTCTTGTTCTGCTTGACCCTTCCCGCTCGCTCAGTAGCTGGGCGTATCGGTATCGGGGTTGGTGGGACGAGCGCCATCGCTGGTGCTGTCGTGATAGCGCCAGACCTCATCGATCCAGACACTGCTCCAGTGCTCGGGCGGCACGGGGTTGGTCTCGTCCAGCCAGTAGAAGGTGTGGTCATTGGCGGCCTCGATGATCTCGTAGTAGGCCCAGTGGGTCTTGGGCACGTCGGGCCAAGTCATGTACTGATCGTAACCGTTCTCCTGGTTGTTGCTGGCCACGCCGGAGTGGACGTACTCGCGCATCTCCTCCAGGCCCTTCACATCCACGCCCCGGCCCAGATAGCCGTTGAAGACCTTCACGGTCTCGGCACGGGTGATGTTCTGCAGCGGCTTGAAGCTGCCGTCCTTATAGCCGTTGATCCATCCCTTGGCGTAGGCGGTATACACGCCGTCCACAGCCCACTTGGAGATCTGATCGGCGTCGGTAAAGGGCACGCCCTGGTTGGCGATCAGGCCGTGGAGACGGGCCACCACGGTAGCCAGCTCCTGCCGGGTAATGGGCTGGTCGGGACGGAAGGTGCCGTCGGTGTAGCCGGTGAAGACGCTGTTCACGGTACAGTAGGAAATGGCGCTGTAGGCCCAGTGGCGCTCCACGTCGGAATAGCCGCCGGGGTTGCCGTAGTTGGCGCCCTCAATGAAGCCGTCCAGACAGGCACGGGCGATGATGGTAGCCACCTCGCCGCGGGTGATGTCCGCGCTGGGCCCGAAGGTGCCGTCGGGGAAGCCGATGACGTAGTGGGTGTGATCAATGGCGGTATGGCCCTTGATCTCATACACCGCGTAGAAGGTCTTGTCCTTGCTGATCTTGAAGGTGGTGGGATCCACCAGGACAGGCGTGCCGGTGGTCTTGGCCGGATCGGTCTCGGACCAGCCGATGAAGGTATAGGTCTTCTCGCTGCCGTCCTTGTCCTTGATGGTCAGGCCTTCCACCTTGGGCACCTTGGAGGGCTTGCCGTTCTGCTTGACCTTCTCGGCGGTGAGGTCGTCGGTGACGCCCACCTCGCCCAGCTTGTAGAACACCTGAGGCAGCTCCACGGTCCCGCCGCCACCGCCGCCACCGCCACTGGGAACGGTGACAGTCTCCTTCGGCGACGTGGGCGGGAAGGTGTAGGTCAGGGTATAGGTGCCGTCGGGCTGACCGTCTTCTCCAAGATTCTCTTTCGCGGTGGGCGTTACGCCGTTGAGCTTAAACTCGGGAGCCGTGAAGTCGAAGTTATTGGGATCCTTGGGCTCCACCACCACAGTCGCGGTATAGGTCGTGCTGTAATCGAACTTGTTGACCTCATTTCCGCTGCCGTCAGTCCACTTCACGTCGCCCTTAACGGTGGTATCGTCATTGCCGGGCTTGCCGACCTTGTCGACATTGTTGCCGGCCACAGGCGGCGTGACCGTTACCGCCAGCTCGTTGGGGGTCTTCTCCCCCGCCTTGCGGATGGTGTACTCAAAGACGGCCACGTACTTGTCGCCCACCTTCTTCACGCTGTTGGCGTTCTGACGGTTGGTGTCCCAGGTGTAATCTCCGGGCTCCTCAGTGAGGGCGTAATCCTCGCCGGGAGTGACCTCCACCTGCATGTAGTAGGTCTTCTCCTCCTCGAACTGGGTGGCGGGAATGGTGCAGCCGGCATCGGTGTACCACTTGCCGTAGAGATCCGTACCGTCCACATTGCCGACAACGCCCAGATCGTAACGATCCTCGGTGGCATTGGACTTGTTGATGCTCTTGTTGGTGTCGTTGACCACGGTCTGGTCGCCCACGGCGGGCCGGTTACTGGCCACGTGGACCTTCACGACCTCCTTGGGCACCTCGAAGGTGAGCTTGAGGGTGATGGTGGTGGGCTCGCCGGTGGCGGGATCCCGGGTGACCACCGTCGCGCCGCTGCCGTTGAGCAGGCCGGTGGTGGTCTCTTTGAACCGGTAGTAGGGCTTCTCGGCGTCCTTGATCTTCACTGTGAGCTCGGCGGTATAGGTATTGCCGGGCTTGAAATTGGTCTCGGTGACAGGATCGCCGTTCTTGTCCAGCCAACGGGCGCTCTGCTTCTCATAGACCTGTCCGGGCAGGGCGTCGATGTCGTTGTCGGAGATCGTGGCCTTGGCCTCGGGAACCTTGGCGGTACCCAGAACGGCCAGGACGTCCGCCTTGTCGCTGATGTCGTTGAAGGTGATGGTGACCTTGTAGCTGGTCGCCTCGCTGCCCGGAGTGCTGGGCGCGATCTCCACCTTGATCTGGTTGATGGTGCCGTCGGCGCCCACGGTCTCGGCGTCGGTGGAGCCTTCCAGCCAGCTCTTGTCGGTGTGGGTCACGCCGTTGATGAGCAGATCCAGATAGTCCTTCGGGTCGGCCACGGCAACATACTTGTGGCCGGCGTCGGTGGCAGTCAGGGTGAACTCAGCCTGATAGCTGCCGCCCGTACGGAAGGTGGTGCCGGTGGGCGCCACGAAGTTCCCGTCGGCGTTCTTCTCCGTCCAGGTCACCGTGCTGGGGGTGACATAGGCGCTCATGTCCACGCCGTCCTTGTTCAGGGCCAGCAGGAGCGAAGCGGCCCCGCTGGGAATACTCTGGTTGGCAATGGGCTGCTGGACGTTGGCCGCCACCTTGACGATGGTGGGATCGGTCTTGTCCGCCAGGGCGCGGAAGGTCAGGCTGACGGTGAACTCCGTGTCCTTGGGATAGATCCCGTCCACCGCGGTCTTGTCAGCCGCGAAGCCGGTGGTATAGCTCACACTGCCGCCGGTGGTGTCGTTCAGGCTGCCGGTGGCGGTTGTGGCGGGAATGGCCACACCGCCCAGGTAGAACCTGGTATCCTCGGTAATGTTCCAGGTGGTGGTCGTGGGGTTCTTCAGAACCACTTTGCCCTCCACCATGTACTCCTTACCGGCCTCGAAGGGCGTATCCTTCGCCACGACTGTCCAGTTCCCATCATCACCCTTCACCTTCCACACAAGGTCGGTCTTGGCGGGATCGGCGGGGTTGGTATAGGGCTCGGTACTCACAATGTACACATCGGGCACCCGCAGCTTGTGCTCAGGCGGCACGGTGGTGTTCACATTGACGGTGAGGATTTTGTCTACCTTGGCGTCGGTGGCCGGGAAATCGATCTTGACGGTGTAGACCGTGTCGCTGGTCTTGGTCAGGGTCACCACGGTGCCGTCAGCATAGGTCGTGGTATGGCTGTTATTGGCCGTGTCATTGACATTCACCACAGCAGTGTTGCTGTTGACCAGGAAGTCCACGTAGTCAGACGCGGCGGTATCGGCCAGGTAGTTGTAACCATCGCCGCTGTTCACCGTCAGCGTATAGGCGGCGGTGTAGGCGGTGCTGTAATCAAAGGCCCCGATGTGGGCGCCGCCGGCGGTCTTTGTCCAGATGACATTGCCGATGGTCAGCGCGTCAGGCTGGAGGTTGGTGTTGGCCTTGTTGGCCGCCACGGGCGTGTCCGCCTTGGTCTGCGGCACGGCCCCGGCCACAGGCGCGGTGACGGAGGTGACGACCTTCACGATCTCCTTATCCAGGCCCGGGAAGGTGTGCCACACGGTGGCGGTCTTCTTGTCGGCGGACAGGGTCACGTGGGTGTTGGCGTCGCTGGCCTTATAGGAGTTGCCGTTGACGATGAAAGCGGTCTCGCTGTCAAAGACGAAGCCGGGCTTGCCGTCCACCCCGTCATTGGCCTTGAAGGTAGCCACCACGGTGTAGTCCCCGTTGCCGAAGGTCTCAGAAGCGCCAATGACGCTGCCGTTCTTGTTGCCCTCGTGCCAGGTGCTGCCGTGGCTGTCGTCCGTGACCAGGGCGTCGTGCTTCAGGCTCACCTGCTCGTGCTGGGTGTACTGCTTATCCACCGCGGGATTCGCTCCGGCCACAGGCACGGTGTAGTCCACGGTGACCTGGGCGATCTTGGTGTCGGAGGAGGTCTCGGGGTAGACCACGGTGACGGTGTAGGAGCTGTCGCTGTTGCGCTTGGTGGTGACGGTGTAGCCGCCCTGGGTCTTGGTGCCCTCGCCGGTGACCTCCACGCCGTGGATGGTGAACTTCACCCGCTGGGCGTTGTCGGCGGCGTCATCCTTATAGGTGTAACCGTTGGCGGTGTCGGTGGTCAGGGTGTAGGTGGCCTGATAGACCTTGCCCTGCTCCACAGTGTTGCCGGGCACATTCACCCAGTTGCTGCCGTCCTGCACCTTCCAGGTCACTGTTCCGGCCGTGACCCGGCTGGTCAGGATATTGCCCGAGCCGTTAATGGCCAGATCCACCACGGCGTCGGTGTAGGGCGTGCCGGTGAGCACGCCGCCCACGGCGGGAATGCTGGCGTGGCTGGTGACCTCAGTGATGATCTTATCCACCGGGATCAGGAACTGGCGGGTCAGGGTGTAGGTGGCGGGATCGCCGGCGTTCTTCACCAGGGGGGTGTAGGTGCCGGTTCCGGCCACCGCGTTCTCCGGGGTGTCGGTGCACTCGATGCCCGCCAGATAGAACTTGGTCTTGGCGTCGTCGATGACGTACTTGGCAGAGTCGGTGTCCGTCTTCATCCGCACCGTGCCGATGACCTGATAGGGCACGCCCGCCTTGAACTTGTCGCCGTCCAGAGCGGCGGTCTTGTTGGCGTCGGTAATGGTCTCCCAGCCGGTGTTGTTCCAGTACTGCCAGATGTCGTTGGCGCCGGTGAGCTCATAAGGCTTCACCGCATCTACGAAGGGCTTGTAGCCGGCGTCAATGCTCTTGTCGGTGGCGGGTACGGTGGCGTTGACATACACGTCGGTGAGGGTGACCTTGCCGCCCTTGAGCTCACCGAAGGTGACCTTCACATGGTAGGTCTTGTCCGCGTCCGTGGCAGTGGTCTCCACCTGGGTGATGGCCCCGGTGCCGGTGGCGCTGTCCGCGCCCTCAATGGGCCCGACGCCACCCACGATAAAGTCCACCTTGTCGGCGGTCTCGTTCAGGTAGTCGTAGGTGCCGGTGGTCACGTCAAACTCCAGGGTGTACACCGTGTCGGCCTCAAAGGCGTCGGTGGTGCTCCAGGTGACGTTTGTCACATTCAGAGTGGCGTTGTAGTTCGTGCCGTTGGTGCCCAGCGCCTGGTTGACGGTCACGGTGCTGTGGTCGGCGGGCTTGCCCTCCACCACGGGCTGCGGCACGCTCAGGTTCACGTGGGCGATCTCAATGGGGGCCACAGGGGTAGCAAACACGTAGGACATGGTGTAGCTGTCGCCGTTCTTGACCGCGGTGGCGTCGTTGGTACCCGCGCTGGTGTTGATGGCGAACTTGGTGTCCATGACGTCGTCGGTGCTGTCCAGGTTGTAGGCGTAGCCGTTGCCGGGCTTCACGTCCACTTCCACCTTGTAGTACTTACCGGCCTGGAAGGTGGAGCCTGCAACCAGCGGGGTGCCCCAGTTGGTAGAGGCGTCCGGCTTCGTGCTGGACTCGTACCAGCGCACCACAAAGTGCTCGGGGTTGCTGTCGTTAACGGTGGTGCTCACCGTCTCCACCTCACGGCCCACCCAGTCGGGATGGGCAGGAACGGTCTCGTCCACAATGGGCGGATCCTGGAAGAAGGCGGTGACGTAGGTGACGTTGATGTCCCCTTCCGGCGCGGCGGTGGGCGGGAACTCCACTGTCAGAGTAGCGCCGGTCTGATCGCCGGTCACTTCCACCTCGGCGGGCCAGAGCCGGCCGCCGATGTCATAGTAACCGTCGGCGTCCTCGGCAAACTTCTTGCCGTCCTCCGCCTCTACCTCCACAACGACCTTATAGGTCGTGGAGGGCTTGAAGTTGCCCTCGTCGTCCAGGCCGCCGTCGGTGACGGGCTTCCAGGTCTCTCCATCCTTCCAGTACCAGGTGCCCTTAGGCTCGGTCTGGTCCACATCGTAGCGGTCCTCGCCGGTGGGCTTGGTGAAGGGCGTGTCGGTGGGCTTGCCGCCCCGCACGGGCTGGATGTCGTCGTTCTTCACGGTGATGGGATTGATGGTGTCGTCGCCCACGATCTCGCCTCTGTCGGGCAGGGCGGCCTGGTTGCCCAGGCGGTAGTGATCCCCGTCGGACAGGGTGTAGTTGCCCCGGGTGGCGTCGCTGATGGCGGGCCAGTCGAAGGTGCTGCCCACGGAAGCGGCCTCATATTCGGGGGCGGGGGCGGTGTAAGCGGACACGTAGACCACATCGCCGTTGATCACATTGGACAGGGTGAAGTCATTGGCGGTGCTGGTGGTCTTATAGGTGTGGGTGTTGGTGGCCGTGCCGTCGTAGACCTTGCTGACATGGATCACGTCCAGCTTCAGGGTGCGCTTCTGGCCCACGGGCTTGTTGACGGTCTCCGTGGAGCCGGAAGTCCCGGACTCGGTGACGATGACGGTAATGATCTTGCCCACATCGTCCTTGCCCAGTACGTAGGTGTCGGAGGGCCCGGTCTGGAGCACATCGCCGGTGGTGGCGTCCTTCCAGGTGTAGGTCAGGTTACCGTCGGGCGTCCCCTCCACATTCGCCTTGATGGTCTCGCCGTACTCGGGCTCGGTGGAGCCGCCGGTGGTGGCGCCAGGCTTGGCGCTGCTGACGTCGGCTCCGTTATCGGTGGGATCGCTGGTGTTGCTGATCCACACCTTGATGTTGGTATCGCCGGACACCTTGAGCACGCCCACGGGGGCGTAGACCAGGTTGCCGTTGATGTCGATGTAGCACATGTAGACGGTCTTGCCGTTGTCAGCGTCCGCCATGGTGACCCCCGCCTTGAGCTCGGCGGTCTTGGCCGCAGCGGCGGAGGACACGTCGGTGGAATAGAAGTAGTGATTGCCACCGTCAGCCGGAGTTTGGACGTAGGTAAAGCCGTATTCAGCCTGTATCAGCGCGTCGTGGGAGTTGAAAGCCACATCGGCGGTGGGCACGTTGGTGCTGGGCAGAGTAAACTGCGCGCCCTTTACGAAGGTCAGCTCAGCGGTGGTCCACACCCGGGACGGGGCAATCCCGTCGGCGATCAAATGCCGCACCGTCAGAGTGCCCACAGGCTGGGCGGCATAGTAGGTCTTCCCGCTCACTGTGTAGCTGAGATACACGTTTTTCCCGTCGTACTCCGTCACATCGTCTTTCACGGCGGGGTTCTCAACGGTGAAGGTGTAGCCGTCGGCGGGCATCGGAGACAGGTTCCCGCTGGCGGAAGTACCATAGACCAAGGTCTCGTTGGTATAGGTGATCTCGGTGCTCTCGCTGCCGTCCTCGTATACCAGGACATACTTGATGGAGGTCTTCCCCGCGTCGCTGTACTGCGCGCTGTGCGCGCTGTGTCCATAGACGCCGTCCGTAGTCGTCTTGACGTCATTACCGGCGGCATTCTTATCGGTAGCGGTAATGGCGTAGTAATTCGTGGTGGTCAGTGCGCCCTCGGTGACCCGGATGCCCACCACCCGCAAAGCCACAGGCTTGAAGGCGGAGAAGCGGATGGTGATGCTCTTGCCGTCGGCGCTCATCACCACCTCCACGGTGTTGGTCTTGGGATCCTCCTTAGGCACGCCGTTGTCGATGAAGGCATGGGTATGGATATCCTGACCCACAGCGTTGCCGAAGTTGGCGGTATTGAACTTATAGCCCTCGTTGGCCTCCACTTTCACCACGGCGTCGTAGAGGGTGTCGGCCAGGAAGGGATGGGCGGCGTCCACCTTCTCGTGGCCGGTGGTCTTCTCCCAGTGGTAGTCGGTAACGGTGTACTTCAAAGCGTCGGCGGGTTTGCCGATGAGCTTGGAATCTGTACCGTCTACCTTGAGCTCAGCGGTGGTTTCCACATAAATGTCATCCACCACCTGATCCTCACCCTTGAACACGTACATCAGGGTCAGGGTCTTGCCGGTGTTGCCGATGACCGTGGCCGTCTTGGTGCCCGCGGACGTGGCGGTCTGATCGGTGAGGGAGCCCCCAAAGGCGGCGTCAAACTCCCAGCCGTCCTCCGCCGTCAGCTGAACGTAGACGGTGGAGTCGTTCTTGGAGTCGAACTTGTCAGCCGGGGCCCAGGAGATGTTGTCCACCTTGAAGGTGTCGGTGGGCGTAGCCACGGTGGGCGTGGTGGTGGCGGCGATCTTCTTGCCATTGTCGCCGGAAACGGTGGTGTTGGGCGTACCGCCGTTGGCCGGGAAGAAGATGCCGATCTCGGCGGAGTTGATCTTCTTGTTCTCCGCCGTCACGGTCACGGTGGTGGTGCAGGGCTTGAAGCCGGGATCGGTGGGCGTGAACTTGAGCACGTAGGTGTTCTCCCCGGGCAGGTACTTGTCCGGGCCCTCCACGGTCCAGGTGCCCTCGGGGGCGGTGCCGCCGGTGTCGGGCACAGCGTCAATGTCGCCGCCCACGGTGGTGCCGTCGGTCTTGTAGTAGTTCACCACCACGTTGTCCTTGTTGCCCAGCTTGCTGGGATCCACCGTGTCGCCCACGCTGGGGTTGGTGCCCGGGGCGGTGAAGCCGGTGGTCACCTTGGTGTCGGCCTGGGTCACGGTGATGGTAAAGCTGCCGTTGGCCGTCTTGCCCACGCTGTCGGTGGCGGTGACGGTCATGGTCTTGCTGTTGTCCGCCACGGTGGTGCTGTAGCTGCTGGCCGTGCCGGAGAACTTGTGGTTGGTGGCGTCGAAGCTGAAGCCGGTGGGCAGGCTGCCGCTGTCCTTGGCGTAGGTGTAGCCGGGAATGCCGCCCACGGCGTTGATCACCTTGTCGCCCAGGGTGTCCTTATAGGCCACCGTCCAGCTGTTGCCGGGCAGGCTCATGGCGTCGTTGGCCTTCCAGATGGCGTAGAGGGTGGTGCTGGTATCGGGCATGGTGTAAGTGGCGCCCGCCTGATACCGGGTGCCTGTGCCGTCAGCCTGGGTGTCCCAGCCGTCGAAGGTATAGCCGTCCTTGGTGGCGGTGCAGTTCTTCAGGGAGAACTTATCCCCGGCGTTGTGGGCCTCGGGATTGTCGCCGCTCACCGCGTCGCCCGTGCCGCCGTTGGCGTCATAGGTCAGGGTCAGGGTAGCCTCGTAGGTGGCGGTGAACTTCACCGCGTCGGTGATCACCGCGTTGAAGCTGGCGGCGGTGGTGCTGTTGGCGTCGTCCCAGGTCTTGAAGGCGTGGGAGGTCCCGCCGGCGCCGGTGGCCGTGGCCCCGGTGGTAAGGGCGGCGGGCTGATTTTCGGCGTAATAGCCCGCGCCGGTCTGGGTCACGGTCAGCCCCGCGGGGGCGGAGGCCAGCTGGACCTGATAGAGCTTCACATCCACGTTGTCGCCGTCGTTGGCGATGCTGCCGGGAACCGTCCAGGCCCCGCCGGTGGTGGTCACCCGCACGGAGTAGCCCTTGCCGGTCTCCAGGGCGTCGGACTTGTAGACGCTGCCCGCGGCGTCCCAGGTGGCCGTGACGGCGGCTCCGCCGTCGCTGGGCACAAACTCCACCTTACCGCCGGTCACGGCGGCGGGGATCTGGGTCTTGGTGGTGCCGTTGTTGGGCGCAGTGGGGGTCACGTCGGTGACATAGACCGTCACGGTGCCGGTATAGGTGGCGGATCTATCCACGTAGAAGAACAGGTTGATGATCTTGGCCGTACCGTCCTGGGCCGAGACGGTCAGGGTGTCGGTATAGGTTCCCTGGGGCAAATCTCCCTTCACACTGACAATGAAGTTGGCCGACCCGGTAGTGGCAGGCAGGCTGGTGGTGCTGAAGCCGTTCATTTCGAAATAGGTACCGTTCTCACCGGGGTTGGCCGCGCTACCAAATTTATAGCTCATAGTCCCGGTGGCCTTGCTACCGGTGTTGGTCACGGTGAACTGCTTGCCGCCCACGGCGTTGGTGGTAGTCACCAGGCCGTCGGTGCCAGCGGCATTGACGGTGTAGTCCTCAATAGCATGGTCGCCGTTGGCGGCGCCGGTCTTAGTAAAGTGCCAGGCCTCCTCGCTCACGCCCAGGACTACCTTATCGCTGTCGGCGGTGACAGTGATATCCTTCGTTGCAGTCGTCCAAACCTTATTCTGGGTCTGGTTCTCTCCGTCAAAGTCGGTATTGGCCGGGGTGAAGTCCACCGTCACCTTGCCGCTGTTGTCAGAGAAGCTGGCCGAGCCGATACCGCTCTGCTTGCCCGCGGCAGTGCCGGGCGTGTAGACAAGCTCGTCTACAGCCGTCTCCCAACCGGTGCCGGTATACTTGGGGCCGGCCACGGTGACCACGTAGTTGTAGGTGCTGGGATCCGCGCCGGTGACGACGTTTGTCGCCGTCACGCCGGTAATGGTGGGCGTGGCGGGGTTGATGGTGATAGTAAGGTCAACCGTCGTGGTGCGCGGCGTGGTGTTTACATCGTTGCTCATGGTGACCGTCACAGTCACCGGCTTGTTGGTGCAGATCTCATAGGGGATGCCGGTGATGGCGCCGGTGTTCTCGTCCAGGGTCAGCCCGCCGGGCAGCGCACCGGCGGTGACCTTGTAGGTGGCCGTGGCGCCGCTGGGGGTGGTGACGCTCACCTTACCGCCGGTGTAGCCGGTGCCATAGGTGCCGTCAGGGGCAGTTCCGGTGGCCGTCAGGGCGACAGGCGTCCAGTGGGCATAGACCGTGGTGTCGCCGGCGGGCGTAACGGAAGTGATGGCGGTGCCGCCGGTAGGCGCCGCAAACCAGCCCTCGAAGGTGTATCCCAGCAGCGTGGGCGTGCCGGTGAGAAGGGTATGGGCGGTACCCACAGCCACGCCGGTCTCAGGCCCGGGCGTCCAGATGTTCACGTCGTTCTTTACATCGCCGGGCCGGTTGGCGTCGTAGGTGATGGTGCACTCGGTGGCGTCGGTGTTCTTGTAGTGGGCCGTCAGGGTGGCGGACTGGGCGGGCATGGCATAGGAGGTGCTGGCGGCGTTGTTGCTGTAGCTGGTCGCGTTCGGGCTGCTCTGCGCCGTCACTTCCGTCCACTTGTCAAAGGCCATGTTGCCCGCAGAGGCGGTGGCGGTAATAGTCACGCCCACGCCGGCCAGATAGTAGCCGTCGCCGGTGGTGGTCACGCCGCTGGTGCCGTCGTCGGCGGTCTTCAGCTCATAGAGGATCAGGCCCTGGTTGGTGCGGTTGGCAAGGCTCACCAGCCGGTCGGGCACCGTCCAGGAATCGGCATTGGTGCCGGACTTGGTCACCACAATGTTGTACTCCTTGGTGGCGTCCGCGTTCTCAAAGCGGTAGCGGCCGGTAGTGGCCACATCGCTCTGAGCAATGGGCCCAACTGCCGCTCCGCCGCCCACAGGCACCAGGCTCACGGCATAATCGCCGGGCAGGGCGCTCACGCTGGGCTCGGTGGCGCCAACCGCCTGGGTCTTCACGGTGATATAGCCGCTGAAGATAGCGGGGGCCTTCACCTCGAAGTCGGCCCCGGCGGAGGCGGAGATGGTGGGCGTGCCCGTCTGGGTGCTGGTGTAGCTGGCCGAGATCACGCCGGGATGCTTGCCCACGGGCAGGTGCTCGTCGGGCCGGAGGGTGAAGGTGGCGGTGGCGCCGGGCGCCAGGGCGGCAAGGGAGGTCACCGAGGCGGTGTAGCCCGCGGGGGCGGTGATGGTAATGGCCCCCGTGGTCACGTTGCCCTCGTTCTTCACCGTATAGGTAAAGGCCGCGGGCTGGATGTAGTTGGTCTGGGTGATCTGAGAGCCGTCATCGTTCACCCAGCCGAAGTCGTGGGTGTTGGGGCTGATGGACAGGGCCTCCACAACGCCGGTTCCCGCCACGGACAAAGTCGTGGCGGCATTCTCATAGATGGCGGTATAGGCATTGCTTGCTCCGTCGGTCTTGGTTCCGGGGGCATAAGTGAGACCGATATCCTTGGCGCTGTTTTCAAACAGGGTGGTAGGCGCGTCAAGACTCACCGTACCGGCGTTATCCGGTGCGGTGGCGGTGAGGTCGGCCCCTGTACCCGTCATCAGGGTGGCGTTCTGCCAGCCGGAGGCAGTGTACAGCGGGGCGGTGACGGTATAGTTATACTTGGCGGCGCTGAAGGCGCTGCCCGTCTGGTTGCCGGAGGCCACCGAGGCCGTCAGGGTGGGCTGGGCCTTCTTTACCGTCAGAGTATAGCTGACGTCGGTATAGGTGTTGTTGCGGGTATCGGTGGCCCGGATGGTGAAGGTGAAGGTACCCACCTTGTAGGGCCGGCCGCTGATGTTGCCGCTGGCGTCCAGGCTCAGGCCGATGGAGGTCAGCTTGGCGGCGGCGCTCTCGTCACTGTAAGTGAAGGGCACGCCGGCGTTGGCCCCCCGCACTGCGGAGGCCACGGCGTTGGAGGAGAAGCTGTCGCCGTAGTGGACGACGGTGCTCTCCGTAATGGGAGCCACCTCGGTGGGGCTGACAGCCGTCCAGTGGGCGTAGAGGGTGGTGTCGGTGGTGATGGTAAAGGTGGTGCCGAACTTGGTGCCGCCGGTGGCCGCGCTGTACCAGCCGTCAAAGGTATAGCCCGGACGGGTAGGCACGGTGGTGGACACCGTCACCTTGGCGTCCCGCTTGTAACTGTTCTGATCCACAGGCACATTGCTGGAGCCCGTACCATTGCCGTCATAGGTCACCTTGAAGTCCTGGGTGAAGTAGGCGGTGTAGGTGGTGTTGGTCTTTTCAGCCAGCACGGTGGCGGCGGCGCCCAGGGCCACGTCAGTGCTCCCCTTCTGCCATTTGTCAAACTTATAGGTGCTGGCGGGAATGGCCTCGATCGCTACCGCCGCCCCCTCCTCGTAGGCCTTGGTCAGCGGCGTGCTCGCCCCGGCCAGCTTCACGCTGCCCTGGCCGGTGCCATTGGCCACCACGGACACCGTGGAGATATAGATGGTGACCTCCTGGTTGCCGTTGTTCAGGGTCTGGGTGCTGACGACATCGCCGTTGGGCGTGGCCACAGTAATGTTGTAGGCGCTGGCGCTGCTCAGGTTGGCAAACGTCCACACGTTGCCCGACTGGGTGCCGGCGGGATTGCCCGTCAGGGACACGCCGGTGACGTTGCTGCCCAGAGTGGAGCTGTTGTTCCACAGCACCGTCACCTTGCCCGTAAAGGTGCTGGGGGCGGAGACGATGAAGGGCACGTAAGTCACATCGGTGTGGCTTCCGGAGGAATCGGTGTATTCCACCGTCACCTTGGCGGTGTAGGTGCCCGCCGCCCAAGCGGAGCCCCAGTTGTTGGGCGCCAGGGTGATGGCGTGGTTGGCGCCGGCAGCCAGATTGACGGCGGTGCTGGTGCTGCCGCCGAAGGTCTTGCTGTCGCTGGCATTGTTGTTGGTCACCGTGATCTTGGTGATGTTGGCGTTGCCGGTGCCCACGTTGCTGATCTTCAGCGCCGGGTTGGTGGTCACGGTGGCCGCCCCCTCGGTGGCGGCGCCGGCGGTGGGCTCATAGGTGAGCTTGGCCTTGCCGGTGACGCTCAGGGTGGCGGTGGCATTGCCGGTGAAGGTGCTGATACCCAGCACAGAGCCGGTGTCCACATTCTCGGTACAGGCAGTGGTGGCCCAGCTGCCGGTGCAGTCGGTGAGGGTGGCGGTGATGGTCACCACGTCGGCGGGCTTCACCGTCACGGTGCCGTTGTTGGCAATGGCCGTGGCCGTGCCGCCGTTGAGAATGTACTGCACATTGCTCACGCCGCTGTTGGCCCCGGTGGGATACTTCACCGTCAGGGTATAGGTGGTCTCGGTGACCACATAGGTCACCGTGGTCTCCACCTTCAGCTCGGTGGCGTCGCTGCCCACCTGCTTATAGGTCACAGTTACGGGGATCACGTAGGTGCCCGCGGCCAGGCCGGCGGGCGTCTTGGGCTTGACCAGGACGGTGCCGTTGCCGCCGGCGGCAAC
>NZ_CALPCU010000035.1:0-15759 GCF_943193085.1 Vermiculatibacterium agrestimuris
CCGCCCGGAGGAGCGGCCGCTTTTGAGGACAAGCGCTTACTTTTTTAACCTGCCGTAATAGGAATCCGCAGTGTACAGCGCCGCCACCGGGTTGTGCCCCAGCACCCGATCCTTCACCACGCAGGTGGTCACAATGGCGTCGGAATACTTATAAAACAGGCTGTCGTGGCCTACGCACAGGCCCATGACAATGTTCAGCTCCGTCTTCTCCTTGTTGAGCAGCTTGGCCTGGAGGATGGGGTTGCACATATTCAATCCTGTGTTGTTACAGGCCGCGGGGATCCCCGCGGCGGTCTTCCGCTGGGCTCCCGCCTTGCAGGCGATGCCGTAGACCTCAAAGCCGTTTTTGCGCAGGATCTCCCCCAGCGTCCGGCTCTCCTTCAAAAGGCCCACACAGGTGGCGATGCCCAGTTTTTTGGCCCCGATCTTCCGGGCAAAGTCCATGATCTCCTCCACCCGGGTGTGCTGGCAGTAGTGCTCCGACTCCACCTCGGAGGCGGCGATCATCACCGCCCGATCCTCTCCCGCCTCGTAGCAGGCCATGGCCTCTTGCAGCACCTGTTCGTCCATGTGGGTGGTCAGGCAAAAATCGGGATAGGTCTTGTCCATGGCGCTGCAATTTTTCACCATGCAGTCCACACAGGTCAGTTTCCGCTGTTCCATTTCATCGTCCCTCCATCAAAACCAGTTTCCCCGCAGGATCTCCTTTGCGGGCAGCGTCAGCGGGATCAGGCCGGAAGGCGTCCAGCATCTCAGCGGGCTTTTGATCTTCCCCCGCTCCACCACCAGGTTGGGATCCTTGCCGGGAAAGCCCTTCCGGCCGTATCCTCGACTGTATCCGCGCATTTCATTTTATCGCAAAAGGAGGCGCGGCACAATAGTTTTATTGTGTGGAACTGAATTTTAGGGGATCTTACCTCCGCGATGGGGCGTTGACACCTTTCCCGGTTTTGGGATATACTTACAGCGTATCAAGTCACGATATTCTGAGATCGGAGGCAACCGAAATGGAACACAAGGATTTTCAGAAGCGGGGATTTCTCTCCATCTTCGCTTCCTACTATAAGCCCCACCTGAGGCTGTTTTTGCTGGATATGCTCTGTGCCGCCGTCATCTGCGCGGTAGACCTTGCCTTTCCTTACGTCTCCCGGCTGTCCATGCAGACGCTTTTGCCCCAGGGCCTTTACCAAACCTTTTTCGCCGTGATGGCCATTCTGCTGCTGGCCTATCTTCTGAAGGGGGTCATGTACTTTATCGTCACCTACTGGGGCCATCTCATGGGCGTGAATATTGAAGCGGACATCCGCCGGGATCTGTTCGCCCACATGCAGACCCTGTCCTTCTCCTTTTTTGATAAAAACCGCACGGGACAGCTCATGAGCCGGGTCACCGGCGACCTCTTTGAGATCGGGGAGCTGGCCCACCACGGCCCGGAGGATCTGTTCATCTCCAGCGTCACCCTCCTCGGGGCCTTCTGCGTGCTGCTGACCATCCGGTGGGAGCTGGCCCTGGCGGTGTTTATGGTGGTTCCCGTCTTTGCGGTCTTCACCATTCTCCAGCGCCGGCGGATGAGCCGGGCCAGCGTGGCGGTGAAGGGCAAGCTGGCGGTAATCAACGGGGAGGTGGAGTCCTCCCTGTCCGGCATCCGCACCGCCCAGGCCTTCGCCAACGAGACGGAGGAGAACCGGAAGTTCAACGCCTCCAACGACCAGTTCCGGGGGGCCAAGCGGGGCTACTACAAGGCCATGGCCACCTACCAGTCCGGCATGGAGCTGTGCGTGGGGGTCATGTCGGTCATCGTCATCGCCCTGGGCGGCTACTTTATCATGCAGGGGGAGATGGACTATACCGACCTTATCACCTTCTCCCTCTATGTCACTACCTTCATCACCCCCATTCGCAAGCTCTCCGCCTTTGTGGAGCAGTTCATGCAGGGCATGGCGGGCTTCACCCGGTTTGTGGAGCTGATGCGCACCCAGCCCGACATCGAGGATTCCCCCGACGCTGTGGAGCTGACGGCGGTGAAGGGCGACCTGGATCTGGAGGGGGTCGCCTTCTCCTACGGAGAGGGGAAGCCGGAGGTGCTGGAGGGCATCGACCTCCACATCCCCGCCGGGGAGACCCTGGCGGTGGTGGGCCCCTCCGGAGGCGGAAAGTCCACCCTGTGCCAGCTCATCCCCCGGTTCTACGACGTCACCGGTGGCTCCATCCGGCTGGATGGCCGGGACGTGCGGGAGGTGAAGCTCTCCTCCCTGCGCAAAAATATCGGCATCGTCCAGCAAGACGTGTTCCTCTTCGCCGGCACCATTTTCGACAACATCGCCTACGGCCGCCCCGGCGCCACCGAGGAGGAGGTCTACCAGGCCGCCTGCCGGGCGGAGCTCTACGACGATGTGATGGCCATGCCGGATGGGTTCCAGACCTACGTGGGAGAGCGGGGAGTCATGCTCTCCGGGGGCCAGAAGCAGCGGGTCTCCATCGCCCGGGTCTTCCTCAAGGATCCCCCGGTGCTCATCCTGGACGAGGCCACCTCCGCTTTGGACACCGTCACTGAGCAGCGCATCCAGGGCGCCTTTGACGAGCTGGCCAGGGGCCGCACCACCCTCATCATCGCCCATCGGCTGTCCACCATCCGCTCCGCCCACCGCATCGCCGTCATCGACGGCAGCCGGGTGGCGGAGCTGGGCGCCTGGCAGGAGCTTATCGACCGGGGCGGGGAGTTCGCCCAGCTGTGCAAGGCCCAGGAGCTGACATAGAAGCGCGGGGCCGCAAGCGGCCCGGAGGCCAGCCCCAGCGGCCAGCCCCTTGTGCAGCGTGACAAAGCTATTTTTCGGGAGGAGCCCATGTTGTATTATCTCATCTCTATATTCCTTATTGTTATCGACCAGCTGGTGAAGTGGTGGGTGCGCGCCGCCATCCCCCTGGGCACATCCATCCCCTTCCTCCCCCACCTGATGGATCTGACCTACGTACAGAATACGGGGGCGGCCTTCTCCTCCTTTTCGGGAATGACCTGGCTGCTGGCCCTGGTGAGCCTCCTCGCCACGGTGGCCATCGCCCTGCTGCTCCGCCGGGACTTTTTCCCCGGCCCTCTGGGCCGGTTCACCCTGTCCCTCCTGCTGGCCGGAGCGGCGGGTAACCTCATCGACCGGGTGTTTCTGGGCTTTGTCACTGATATGTTCCAGACCACCTTTATGGATTTCGCCGTGTTCAACGTGGCGGACATCTGTGTGGTGGTGGGTGGAATCCTCATGGTGGCCTATGTGCTGCTGTTCTGGGACAGGGACAAGGAGGGGGAGCGATGACGCTCCACACTGTGACGGCCGACCGGGAAGAGCGGTGCGACCAGCTTCTCTCCCGGCTCTGTCCCGGCCTGACCCGCTCCGGCGCCCAGCGGCTTCTGGAGCAGGGGGCGGTGACGCTGGCGGGGGAGCCGGTGAAGAAAAACCGCCGGGCCGCCCTTGGAGAGGTCTATACCGTGGCGCTGCCCGAAGCGGCGCCCATTGCCGCCATTTCCCAGGACATCCCCCTGGACGTGGTCTATGAGGACGAGGATGTGATCGTGGTCAACAAGCCCGTGGGCATGGTGGTGCACCCGGCGGCGGGGCACCCGGACGGCACGCTGGTCAACGCCCTGTTACACCACTGCGGGAACAGCCTCTCCGGTATCAACGGCCAGCTCCGCCCCGGCATCGTCCACCGCATTGACCGGGACACCTCGGGGCTCATCATCGCCGCCAAGAACGACGCTTCCCACCTGGCCCTGGCCCGTCAGCTGGAGGATCACAGCCTGTACCGGGAGTACCACGCCGTGGCGGTGGGGGGCTTCCGGGAGGATTCCGGCACGGTGGACGCCCCCATCGCCCGCCACCCGGTGGATCGGAAGCGGATGGCCATTGACCGGGCCAAGGGGAAAAGCGCCCTCACCCACTGGGAAGTGCTGGAGCGGTACTCCGGCTATACCTATCTGAAGTGCCGGCTGGAAACGGGCCGCACCCATCAGATCCGGGTGCACCTGGCCGCCATGGGCCACCCCCTGCTGGGGGACACGGTCTACGGGCGCAAAAAGCCCGTCCCCGGCCTGGCGGGGCAATGTCTCCACGCCAAAAAGCTCTCCTTCCTCCACCCCCGGACAGAGGAGCGTCTGACGGTGGAGTGCCCCCTGCCGGAGTGGTTTGAGGCGGTATTGAAAAAACTGAAAAAGCAGTAAAAAAGCGGAGGCTCACGCCTCCGCTTTTTGCTCTTCCCGGGGTTTTTTCTTCTTTTTGCAGTACCGGTCTTCCTCGCTGAAGATACACCCGCAATATTTCTGCATGTACAGCCCCAGCTCCCTGGCCTGGGCCTGCCCCTCCCGAAAGCGGGGGGAGAAGTCATAGGGGGCGAACTTCACCCCATACTGCGCCCCGATCTTCTCCCCCGTCTCAAAGATGAGGGGGGTATTCTGATAGGGGCTTACCGTCAATGTGGTGCAGAAGGCGTCAAAGCCGTGCTCGGCGGCGTACCGGGCGGTTTCATTCAAGCGGACGGCGTAGCAGTAACCGCAGCGGCTTTCGATGTCCCCCGCCACCGCCTTCACAAAGGGGCGAAGGCCGTACTCATCCTTCTCGATGAGTGTAAGGCCGATGGACTGGGCATACTCCCGCAGGCAGTTGCGCCGCTCGCGGTACTCGGTGAAGGGGTGGATGTTGGGGTTATACCAGAACCCCACAGGCTCGATCCCCTCCTCCCGGAGCTGCTGAATGCAGGCCACCGAGCAGGGGGCGCAGCAAATGTGAAGCAAGAGTTTCATGAACACACTTCCTTTTTGACCTGCCCCCATTGTAGCAAACTACCGGCGGAAATGCAAGCATGGAAAGGAGCGGAACGTTTTTCACAAAAAATTCCAGTGCTGGAAAATGAAATCCATATAAATTTTTCTTGCAATTTCTTTGCCGCTTTGCTATAATGAACCTTAAGCTGTGGACAGTTGTCCGTATATTGTGGACAGCTCCGCAAATGGCAAAGGAGGATAACTATTATGAAAAAGAAACTTTCTCTGCTCCTGGCCGGCGCTATGGCCCTGAGCCTGACCGCCTGCGGCGGCGGCACTCAGCCCAGCGCCAACAGCCAGGCCCCTTCCAACAACGGCGAAAAGGTGGTTCGCATCGGCGTGTTTGAGCCCTCCACCGGCGACTCCGGCCCCGGCGGCAAGCAGGAGATGCTGGGCATGCAGTACGCCAACCAGGAGACTCCCACCGTGGAGGTGGGCGGCGAGACCTACCGGGTGGAGCTGGTCTACGCCGACAACGGCTCCGACGCCTCCAAGGCCCCCACCGCCGCCGCCGAGCTGGTGAGCAAGGACGTGGCTCTGGTGCTGGGCTCCTACGGCTCCGGCGTGTCCATTGCCGGCGGCCCCACCTTTGAGGAGGCGGGTCTGGCCGCCATCGGCGTCACCTGCACCAACCCCGGCGTCACCGCGGGCAACGACTATTACTTCCGTATCTGCTTCCTGGATCCCTTCCAGGGCACCGTTCTGGCTAACTTTGCCCAGGAGAAATTTTCCGCCAAGAAGGCCTACCTGCTGGGCGAGCTGGGCAACGACTACGACCAGGGCCTTCTCACCTTCTTTGAGCAGGCCTTCGACGGCGAGGTGGTGAAGGACTCCTTCCCCAAGGACACCGCCGACTTCTCCACCTACCTCAACAAGGCCCAGGCCGAGGGCTGCGACGTGATCTTCTGCCCCGTGTCCATCGCCTACTCCACCCAGATCGTGAAGCTGGCCGCCTCCATGGGGCTGGAGACGCCCATCCTGGGCTCCGACACCCTGGACAGCAACATGGTGCTGGAGGCCGCCCAGAACTCCAAGGTACAGCTGTTTGTGTCCACCTTCTACCAGGAGGGCGGCGCCCCTGAGTTCGACAAGGGGATCAAGGAGTTCATCAGCGGCGACTCCACCAACCTGACCAACAACGGCGGCAACGATACCATCGCCGCGGTCACCGCCATGGGCTATGACGCCTATTACACCGCCCTGGAGGCCCTGAAGGCCGCCGGCAGCGTCAACGCCGCCGACGTGAAGGCCGCCCTGCCCGGCGTGACCTACACCGGCGTGTCCGGCGCCATCGCCTTTGACGACACCGGCGACGCCATCCGGGACACCGCCTACATCAAGACCGCCGACACCGCCAACAACGTCTGGGCGCTGGAAGCCACCCAGACAGTGAAGTAAAAAACGCTCCGGTCAAACAGCGAAAACGCCCGGCGGGCCGTACCGCCCGCCGGGCGTTTTTTCCCTTGTTAGGAAGGGCCGTCTCGAAAGCCGGAGGGAGCGGGCGTCCCCGCTCTGCACAACGGCGTGTCGGTTTTCGAGACAGCCCTTGCCCCACATCAAAAAGAAAGGGAGGTATCCCTATGCAATATGCCCTGTCTATTTTCCTCTCGGGCATTTCCCTGGGCGGGCAGTACGCCCTCATCGCCATCGGCTACACCCTGGTGTACGGCATCCTGCGGCTCATTAACTTCGCCCACGGGGACGTGTTCATGGTGGCGGGCCTTTTCATGGTCTATCTCAGCTCCGCCCTGCCCCTGTATGTGGCCCTGCCCCTGATGCTGGTGCTCACCGTGGCCCTGGGCTTCGCCATTGAGCGGGCGGCTTACAAGCCTCTGCGAAGCGCCCCCCGTATGTCCGTCATGATCTCCGCCATCGGCGTGAGCTACCTGCTGCAGAACCTGGCCACCTATGTCACTGGCGGCCTTCCCAAGAGCTATCCCAGTCTGCCTCTCCTGTCTGACAGCGTCACCATCGGCGGCGTCTCCACCAAGTGGGTGACCGTCATCACCCCCTTCCTGGTGGTGGCCCTTGTCTTCGCCCTGCAGCAGCTCATCAACCACACCAAGGTGGGCATGGCCATGCGGGCGGTGGCCAAGGACTTTGAAACCAGCCAGCTCATGGGCATCAAGATCAACAGCGTCATCTCCATGACCTTTATTATCGGCTCCGCTCTGGCGGCCGTCGGCTCCATGCTCTACTTCACCAACTACCCCTCCATCGTGCCTCTGTCCGGCGCGCTGCCCGGCCTGCGGGCCTTTGTGGCGGCGGTGTTCGGCGGCATCGGCTCCATTCCCGGGGCGGTGGTGGGGGCCTTCATCATCGGCATGAGCGAGAGCGTCATCAAGGGTTCTCCCTTCTCCATCTTCTCCGACGCGTTCACCTTCGCCCTTCTCATCGTCATCCTGGTGGTCAAGCCCACCGGCCTGTTCGGTGAGAAGGTCACGGATAAAGTGTAAGGGGGTGGGCATATGAAGGAAAAAACAAGCAAAAAGGGCGCCTTTATCGCCCTTATCTGTGTGGCTGCCCTGCTCATCCTCACCATCGTGCTGGAAAACACCCTGGATCCCACCAAGAACATCATGCTCTTCACGGTGCTGAAAAAGGGCGCGGTCTACGCCCTGGTGGCCTCCTCCATGAACCTGCTCAACGGCTTCACGGGCCTTTTCTCCCTGGGCCAGGCGGGCTTCATGCTTCTGGGCGCCTACACCTACGCCATTCTCACCATCCCCGCGGAGAGCCGGGACGCGGTCTACTACCTCTATGGCGGCTCCGCCGTCAACTTCTCCCTGCCGGAGCTCTTCGGCGGCGGGGCGGCGGGCCTCATTCTGGGGGTGCTCATCGCCCTCATTCTGGCCGGCTGCGTGGCGGCGGGGGTGGCCTGGCTCATCGGCCTTCCCGTCCTGCGGCTCAAGTCGGACTACCTGGCCATCGCCACCCTGGGCTTTGCCGAGATCATCCGGGCGGTGTTCCAGTGGGATAAGCTGGGGCCTGTGACCAACGGGGCCAACGCCCTGAAGAGCTTCCCCACCTTCTCCAGCTTCAACATCCAGGGCGGGCTGCGGCTGTCCACCTTTGTGGCCTTCCTGCTCTCGGCGGTGTGTATCGCCGTGATCCTGCTGCTCATCAACTCCTCCTACGGCCGGGCCTTCAAGGCCATCCGGGAGGATGAGGTGGCCGCCGAGGCCATGGGCATCAACCTGGCCCGGCACAAGCGCCTGAGCTTCTGCATCTCCTCCTTCTTCGCCGGGGTGGGGGGCGGCATGTTCGCCATGTTCGCCACCCAGGCCCAGGCCAAGACCTTTACCACCGCCATGACCTATGAGATCCTGCTCATCGTGGTCATCGGCGGCATCGGCTCCATCTCCGGCTCCTGCATCGCCTCCTTCCTGTATCTGGCCTGCTCGGAGTGGTGGCTGCGGTTTTTGGACACCGAGGTGGTGCTCAAAAGCGGCTTCAAGGTGCCCTTGCTGCGCAACGGCTTCCGCATGGTGGTCTTCTCCGTCATCATCATGATCGTGGTGCTGTTCTTCCGCCGGGGCATCATGGGAGACAAGGAGCTGCCCGACCTCTTCCGGGCAAGGAAGAAAGTCAAGGCGAAGGGAGGCGAGGGCAATGGCTGAAAATATCCTGCGTCTGGAGGACGTGACCATGCAGTTCGGCGGCGTGGTGGCGGTCAATAACCTCTCCCTCCATGTGGACGAGGGGGAGATCGTGGCCCTCATCGGTCCCAACGGCGCCGGCAAGACCACCGCCTTCAACTGTGTCACCGGGGTCTACGAGCCCACCAATGGCCGGGTGAGCCTGCTGGGGGATGTGATCGTGGAGAGCTATCCCCAGGGGAAGATGAAGGCCCAGTACCAGGGGGAAAATGCCGGAAAGTATACCCGGGTGGTGCGCCACACCCCCGACCAGATCACCCAGCGGGGCATTGCCCGCACCTTCCAGAACATCCGGCTGTTTGGCTCCCTTACGGTTTTTGACAACGTGCTCATCGCCAAGCATATGCGGGCAAAGCAGAACTTCCTCTCCGCCACTTTCCGGCTCAACGCCCGGGAGGAGAAGCGGATGCGGGAGGAGACCGCCGCCCTGCTGGCCGAGCAGGATCTGCTCCAGTTCAAGGACGAGGTGGCCTCTTCCCTGCCCTACGGTCTCCAGCGCCGGCTGGAGATCGCCCGGGCCCTGGCCACCAATCCCAAGCTCCTTCTTCTGGATGAGCCCGCGGCGGGTATGAATCCCCAGGAGACCCAGGAGCTGACCGACTTCATCCGGAAAATTCGCACTGAGTACGACCTGACCATCTTTATGATCGAGCACCATATGGATCTGGTCATGCAGATCTCCGACCGGATCTATGTCCTGGACTTCGGCAAGCTCATTGCCCAGGGAAGCCCTGCCGAGGTGCAAAATGACCAACGGGTCATAGAAGCTTATTTGGGGGTGGCTGACGATGCTGAAAATTGACGGACTGCGGGTCAACTACGGCGGCATCGAGGCGGTGAAGGGCCTGACCTTCGAAGTCCCGGAGAGACAGATCGTCACCCTCATCGGCGCCAACGGCGCGGGCAAGTCCACCATCCTGCGCACCATCGCCGGCCTGGTCAAGCCCGCCGCAGGCCGCATCCACCTCCAATCTGAGGACATCACCGGCATCTCTCCCGACCGCATCGTCTCCAGGGGCATCACCCTGGTGCCCGAGGGGCGGCACGTGTTCCCCGACCTCACCGTGCTGGAGAACCTGAAGATCGGCGCCTACCTGCGCAAGGACAGCCTGGAGGACGATCTGGAGTGGGTCTACTCCCTGTTCCCCCGGCTCAAGGAGCGCTCCTGGCAGGCGGCGGGCACTCTCTCCGGCGGCGAGCAGCAGATGCTGGCGGTGGGCCGCGCCCTCATGTCCCGGCCCAAGCTGATGATGATGGATGAACCTTCCCTGGGTCTCGCCCCTCTGGTGGTCAAGGACATCTTCGAGATCATCAAGAAGATCAACCAACAGGGCGTGACCATCCTCCTCATCGAGCAGAACGCCAACATGGCCCTCCACATTGCGGACACCGCCTATGTGTTGGAGACCGGCCGCCTCACCCTGTCCGGGTCGGGGAAAGAGCTGCTGAAAAACGAGGCGGTCAAAAAAGCCTATCTGGGCTGATCCTATTTCCATCAAAAAGCAGGCCCCTTTCCACGGAAAGGGGCCTGCTTTTTCCCGTCTTTTTACTTAAAGGACTTTACCCGCCTTTGTACTTCCTCCGGGTGGCGATGCCGCCCCGAATGTGCCGCTGGGCCTTGTTCTCCTCCAGCACCGCCTTGGCCTGGAGATACAGCGCCCGGTTAAACCCGGGCAGCCGCTCGGAGAGATCCTTGTGTACGGTGGACTTGCTGATCCCGAACCTGGTGGCCGCCGCGCGGACTGTGGCCCGGTTTTCTATGATGTACTGGGCGAGCCGGGCGGCTCGCTCTTCCATGTTTCCTTTCACACGCAACACTCCCCAACGCGTTTCCTGTGAAAGGTATATGAGCCAATTGGAGTGAATATGAGGGAAACCAAAAACCTCCCCCCCGCCCTGTGGCGGCGGGAAGGTTTTTGATTCCTCTCTACTGTCAATTGATGCGGCGGATGATCTTGCTGTCGGTCATCATTTTTACGTGTTGAGCCCCAAGACGCTCTGCCAACTCCTCATCCCGATCCCGAATCGCCTCATAGATGGCCATATGGCTCTGGTAGACCTCGCGAAACGCATCGCCAAAATCCTCTACCCCATATAGTTTCCCCCGATCCAGCTTGGCCCGAACCTGTTCATAGGCCTGGAGCAAATAAGGGTTTCGAGCGGCGATGAACACCGCCTGGTGAAAACTGGTATCCGCCGAGTAGAGCGCCACCATATCCCGGGTGTCGCTGTTCCGGGCAAAGGTCTCGATCCGCTTCAGATCTTCCCGCCCACAGCTTCGGGCTGCCAGACGACAGACGGCAGGCTCTAGCGCCGCCCGGAAATCCATCAAGTCCCGGTAGTCGTCCCGGATCAGGCGGCTCACTCGGACTCCATGGCCCTCCTTCTCCAACCACCCTTCTTCCCCCAGAGTGTCAAAGGCCTTGCGGATCGTCGTTCGGCTGACGGCACACCGCTTGGCCCAATGTTCCTCATTCATTTTGGCGCTGGGCTCCAGCCGGCAGGTAAGTATCTCCTCCCGAATCAGAGAGGTAATGATCTGATGGATGGGCAGAAAGGGATTGCTGTCCTGAAATTCCCTGATCTTGGCTTGTATCTCCGCCGCGGTGCTCTCCGGCAGCAGCATAAAACCCTCCCCCTTTCGATTCGATGAGCCGTGTCCTCAGCAAAAATCAGTATAGCAGAAAAAATCTTTTTGGTCAAATTGTTTGAAATGCGGAACATTATCCCCGGCACCTCACCGCAACATAAACAAAGTCCTTCCCATGATCCCGGGTTTGGCACAGGGAGAATTCTTATGCTATGATAGCACCGTCAAGGGGTTCCACCCATGCCGGCCGGCGGGGAACCAAGAGATAATAAGGAGGGAAACCTATGGAAGGTCTGTGGACTATATTTGGCCCCATCCTCACCGTCGTCCTGGCTCTCATGACCAAAAACGTGATCATCTCCCTTTTCTTTGGCGTGTGCTACTTTTCCGTCGGCCTGTTCGGCCTGGATTTTCTGAACCATATTGTAGACTTCTTTGTGGCCGGTTTTTCCGGCAACGGCTTTGTCATCGTGATCCTTATGCCCCTGGGCGTGCTGCTGGCCTTTATGCGGGCGGGCGGTGGTTTCAAAGCTTTTGCGGGCTGGGCCAACAGGAAAGTGTCCAGCCGAAAGCAGGTGGGCGTAATGGTCTTCGCTCTGGCCACTGTACTGGCTCTGGCTCAGGATCTGGTAGCCAACCTGGCCACTGGCCGGATCCTGCGGCCCGTCATCGTGGAGAAAAAGCTGGCCCCGGAAAAGGCCGCCTTCATCTCCTTGTCCGCCGCCCCCAATATCGGCGCGCCCATTCCATACGGCACCTATTTCCTGTTCTGCGTCGGCATGGTAAGCATGCTGGTACCTGGGGTGGCGCCCATCCCCTTCTTTTTGAAAAGCGTCGCCCTGTCCTTCCACACCTGGCTGGCTGTGCTCATCGGTCTGCTGGTGGCGTTGGAGATCATCCCCGATCTGGGATACATGAAGGAGTGTCAAAAGAGAGCGGAAACCGCTATTGATCCTATGGAGACCGATGGCGGCGGCGACGCCCTGGGCGGGGCGAATGTGAAACCTGACTTTGGCGCATTCTTTTTGCCGGTCATCGCTCTTGTCGCCGGTGTGGCGGTCACCTCCCTGGCGGCCGGAGAGCTGACTTTGGTGCCCGGAGCCTTCATCGGGGCCTTTGTAGCGGTCGTCTACGCCATCGCCCGGGGGGCGGTCAAGCCCGGGGAGGCCAGCAACCTGGTCATCGGCGGCATTATGGAGCAGGCGCCCATCATCATGCTATTGGCCTTTGCCTTCGCCTTTGGCGCGGCGTTGCAGATGGCGGGCCTGGATCAGTTTATCGTCTCCGCTATGAGCGGCACCCTGCCCCCCGCTCTGGTGCCCGCCATTGTGTTTTTGGTGGGCTGTGCCGTCAGCTACACCACCGGCAGCCTGGGCAGCGGCCTGGTAATCATGCTGGCCATCGCCACCGGCGCGCCTTTGATCCTTTCCTTTGCCGCCACCTTCTCCGGCGCCCAGTGGGGCGACCAGCTCTCCCCCCTGTCTGACATGGTCATCGAGAACGCTGGGGCCAACAGCATCGACCCAGTGGAGCTCTACAAGGTGGCTCTGCCCTATCGGCTCATTGAGGGGGGCATCAGCCTGGCCCTGTTCCTGATCCTGGGCTTTCTTCTCTAAGGTGATCATCATTTTTGAATAAAAAGGAGTGTTTCGTATGAGTTCTGCCAAATACGCCGAGCCTTTCCGCATCAAAGCTGTGGAAATGCTGAAGGAAACCACCCCCGAGTACCGCAAGAAGGTGCTGGAGGATGTGGGCTACAACCTTTTTAAGGTCAAAGCGGACGACATCTATATCGACTGTCTCACCGATTCCGGCACCTCCGCCATGAGCGACCGGCAGTGGGCCGCCCTGATGACCGGCGACGAGTCCTACGTGGGCAACCGGTGCTTCTACGACTATGAAAAGGCCATCCAGGATCTGTTCGGCTTCCAGTTCGTCATTCCCACCCATCAGGGCCGGGCCGCCGAGCAGCTGCTGGCCCGGATGCTCTACCCCAAGCGTCCCAACGCCAAGTTCGTGCTGGCCAACATGGCCTTTGACTCCACCCGGGCCGCCGCCATCATCCACGATGTCACCGCCATTGACCTGCTGGAGCCCGCAGGCTACGACACCACCACCTATCATCCCTTTAAGGGCAATCTGAGCGTGGAAAAGCTGGAGAAGTTCATTGCGGAGAAGGGGGCCGACTCCATCGCCTGGATCCAGATGATCATCACCTGCAACTCCAACGGCGGCCAGCCTGTGTCCATGGCCAACATCAAGGCCTGCGCCGAAGTGGCCAAAAAGTACGGCCTTCTCTACATTGCTGACTGCGCCCGCTGTTTCGAAAATGCCTACTTCATCAAGGAGCGGGAAGAGGGCTACGCCGACAAATCCATCGCCGAGATCAACCGGGAAATGATGTCCTACTTTGATTACGCCTTCATGTCCATCAAGAAAGATGGCCTGGTAAATATGGGTGGCTTCTTCTGTTGCCGGGAGCAGGAGATGTACGACGTGGCCTGGGTGGACAACATGAACTACGAGGGTCACGCCACTTACGGCGGCTTGGCCGGTCGGGATCTGGCCGCCATCGCCGTGGGCCTCTATGAAGGCTCCGACTACCGTTATCTGAAGGGCCGCATCGGCCAAGTCCAGTATCTGGGCGAGCGTCTGAGCGAGTTTGGAGTGCCCTATGTCACCCCTGTGGGCGGCAACGGCGTTTACATTGACGCCCGGAAGTTCTATCCCGACATCGCCCCCGAACACTTCCCTGGCCTGTGCCTGGCCGCCGACCTTTACCTGAAGGCAGGCATCCGGGTGTCCGAGCTGGGCGCCTCCGCTTTCTCTTACAAGGACAAGGAGGGCAAGGTACACTTCCCCGAGATCGACCTGGTGCGCATCGCCATCTCCCGCCGGGTGTATACCAACAGCCACATGGACGTGATCGCCGAGACCCTGGGCGAGCTGTTTAAGGCCGGCTCCCCCCATTTCAAGGGGATGGACAAATCTGACTGGTATGGCGCCGTGACCCACTTTACCAGCAACTATGTTCCCATGTTCAAGTAAGCCGTTTTTCCCTCACTGTACACAGAAAAAAGGCCCGCCGTCCAAAGACGGCGGGCCTTTTTTGCTCAGGTTACACGTTAAACCGGAACAGGACGATATCCCCGTCCTTCATCACATACTCCTTGCCCTCGCTGCGAACCAGGCCCTTCTCCTTGGCGGCGGCCATGGAGCCGCACTTCACCAGGTCGGTGAAGGCAATGACCTCCGCCCGGATGAAGCCCCGCTCGAAATCGGTGTGGATCTTACCCGCCGCCTGGGGGGCCTTGGTGCCGTTTTTGATCGTCCAGGCCCGGCACTCGTCCTCGCCGCCGGTGAGATAGGAGATGAGACCCAGCAGGGCGTAGCTGGCCTTAATGAGGCGGTCAAGGCCCGACTCGGCAATGCCCAGATCGTCCAGGAACATCTTTTTCTCGTCCTCAGGCAGCTCGGCGATCTCCGATTCCAGCTTGGCACAGACGGGAATGACCTGCGCCCCCTCTTTCTGGGCCAGGTCGGCGACCTGGCTGTAGTAGGGGTTGGCGTCAGGAGCGGCAAAGCCCTCCTCATCCAGGTTGGCGGCGTAGATGATGCTCTTGAGGGAGAGCAGCTCGCTGGTGGCAATGACCGCGGCCTCATCCTCATCGCACTGGAAGGAGCGGGCGGAGTGGCCGTCGTTGAGCCAGTCCCGAAGGCGGGTGAACAGCTCCGCCTCCTTGAGGAACTTCTTGTCCCCCTTGGCCGCGGTCTCCGCCTTTTTGATCCGCCGCTCCACCATCTCGATATCGGCCATAATGAGCTCCAGATCGATGGTGCCGATGTCCCCCAGAGGATCCACAGGCACGTTGGTGGAGGTGTCCGCCACCACGTGCATGATGTTCTCGTCGTCAAAGCAGCGCACCACATGGACGATGGCATCGCACTCCCGGATATTGGCCAGGAACTTATTGCCCAAGCCGGCCCCCTGGCTGGCGCCCTTTACGAGGCCGGCGATGTCCACGAACTCGATGACGGCGGGGGTGGTCTTCTTGGGGTGGTAGAACTCGGACAACCAGGCCAGACGGCTGTCGGGAACGGCCACCACGCCCACATTGGGGTCAATGGTGCAGAAGGGGTAGTTGGCGCTTTCCGCCCCGGCGTTGGTGATGGCGTTGAACAGGGTGGATTTGCCCACGTTGGGCAGGCCCACGATGCCTAATTTCATTGGGATCGCCTCTTTCGCTATTCTGTAAGAGGTATTATAGCGGAAGCGGGAGAAAAAGGCAAGTGATTGTATTTTCCCCCGGGGCGTGTTATAAATAGGGGAAGGAAGGGGGGCGGCAAATGGAAACGGCATTGCTCTGTTGGTGCGCCGCACTGTGTGTCATTGACTTCCTCCTCATGGGCTGGGACAAGCGGCAGTCCAAACGGGAGGGGCGGCGGGTGCCGGAGAAGCGGTTTTTCTTCCTTGCCCTGCTGGGGGGCGCCCTGGGCGCTATCCTGGGGATGTACGCCTTCCGCCACAAGACCCGCCACTGGTACTTCAAATGGGGCCTGCCCGCTATCCTGCTGCTCCATCTGGCCCTGGCGTGGTTTGCCTGGGAATACGGAATCGCCCTTTTATGACAGAAACAGCATGAGTCACCTTGGCCATGGCCGGGTCGCTCAGGTCGCTGACCACCCGCTTGCCCTCCCCG